>CAMOEE010000035.1 GCA_946611835.1 uncultured Treponema sp.
GTGACCTCTGATTCAAGACCGCCGACTTTTGTATCGACCATTTCCTGTAATCCGCCGACTTTCTGCGTTACCTCTGATTCAAGGCCTGAGACTTTTGAATCAACCATATCCTGAAGACCTGTGACCTTTCCGGTAACGGTTTCCTCGATTCCGCTGACCTTCATATCAACGATGTCGTCCAAATCAGCGACTTTATCCGTAACTTTCTGCTCAAGCTCTGAGATTTTTGAATTGACTGTGCTTTCGAGGGAATAAACTTTTTCGTTCAGGCCGCTTTCCATGCCGGAAACTTTTGACTCGACGATTCCCTGCAGAGAATCAATTTTATCGTTGATACCCGATACAATTTCGTTGACCTTGCCGTCAACATCATAATCGAGGCCAGAGACCTTTGACTCAACGGTATCAACAAGCATTCCGACCTTTTCATCTACAGTGCCGTTAAGCTCGACAATCTTGTTGTTGACTGTCTGCTCCATAGCCTCAAGTTTGTTCGTGACTTCGCCCTGCAGGCTTGAAACCTTTCCGTTAACATCCCGCTGGATTTCGCCTACGCTGCTTTCGACTGAACCATGCAAATCATTGACTTTTGTGTCGACCTCGCTCTGGAGACTTGTGATTTTCGTAACGACATCTTTCTGCAAGTCATTGACTTTTGTTTCAACGCCCTGGGCAAGTCCGGTGAATTTCGATACGACACCGCTCTGAAGCTCCTCAAATTTGCTTTCGATTCCGCCTGTGAGATTGGCAAGCCTTGTCTCGACATTTTCAGCCATGCTGGAAACTTTTGTCTCAACCTCAGTCTGTTTTTCAGTGATTTCACTGGTGAATGTTGAAACCCTTGTGTTGACTTCTGCCTGCATTCCGTTGATTTTTGACTCAACCGCAGACTTAAATGTTTCAAGATGCTTGTCCGAGATTTCCTGATATTTTGCGTAAGCCGCTGATTCCCGTGCATCCGCAGCCTGAACAGCCTTGTCGAAGAGCTTTCCGTAGCGTTCCTGAATTGTCTGAAGCTGCTGGCCGAGTTTTTCCCGCAAGGTTTCGAGCGTTTTTCCGTTTCCGTTGTTTTCTGCCGCAAGTTCCTTTGATGTTGTCTTTGCTGAAGCAAGGGCATCTCCCAAAGTCTGACGGAGTTCCGCATTGCTTGCGTTGAGCTGTTCCCGGAGAAGCTTTGACTTTTCTTTGAGGGATGAATCAAGCTGATTGATGTCAGAATCGACATTTTCTGAGATTGCCTTGACCTTCTGCTGGATTTCAGATTCGAATTCGGCGATTTTGTCTTCGCCGGCTTTTCTGGTGGCAAGAATCTGTGACTGAATCTGATTTGCAAGCTGACTTGTCTGCTCATCGATTACTTTAAGGACATCTGACTTACGGAGTTCCGCAGCCTCGTTAAGCTTGTTGAATGCCACATCCTCAAGAGACTCAGCTTTTGTGGCCGCAGTCTGATATGCCTCGTGAATGTCGTTTTCGATGCTCTGCAAAAGTTCCCGGGCCTTTTCTTCGGCTGAAACTGTCGCATCTTCGAGACTCTGGGCACGCTCTTTGTACTGGTTAAGAAGCTCCGTTCCGATGAGCTTAAGGCTTTCGTTGTTTCGTTTTGTAAATTCGCTGCTGATTTCAGGGATTCTTGAATCAAGATTCTCAACTGCCTTTTCCTGAGAAGCGATTCGTGAATTAAGTTTGTCGATAATGACGGATTCTTTTTTGATTCGGACAAGGTTTTCCTCGACATTTGCCGTCATTTCCATGAGTTCCTGGACCAGACTTCCATAAGCCTCGATTTTCTGCCCGATTGAATTTACTTCGTCGAACTGCTTGTCAAAATTTTTGCTCTCCTTTGCGAAGTCCTCAATCTGACCTTCGAGCCTTTTTACGGCTGCAACGGCCTCTGCCTGCTGGGTAGCCAGGTTTGCCGAGAGGGAATTGAGTTTTTGAGCCTGCTGATTAAAAAAGGAGTCAAACTCTTCGATTCGTTTGTCGGCATATCGCCGGACTTTATCCATTGAATTACTGTCCCGGTCAAGATTTCGGGAAACAAGAACGACGGCGACAGACGCCAGGACTGACAACAATACAGCAACGGTAATTAACACTTTTTATCCCCACCCAAACTCATATTTTTTAATAAGTTAAAGCATTACAATTATATCATAAAATTGAGAAACTGGCGATAGTTTGAGAATGAAATATTGGCTTCTTTGATTTTTTTGCTGAAGATTTTTTTGATTGGTGAGACTATGATTGCGCTTTTCATGCCGGCATAGTTTGCACCGCGGACATCGAATTTGACGCTGTTTCCAACATAGAGAATCTGGCCTGGTTCGAGGTCAAGGGCAATCGACATGATTCCGAAAGGATATTTTGACGGCTTGAGGGCGCCGATTTCTTCTGTGCCGAGGATGAGGTCGCAATAGGGGATAAGACCCCAGATGTCGCCTTTTTGATCGGGCGGGAAATCAGAAAGAAGGGCGATTTTGTAGCCTTTTTCGCGCAGGGCCTTGAATGTATCGAAGACATGCTTGAAAGGCTTGATTTTTTTGAAATAAGGACGGAGACCATCGTAAGCAATGACTTTAATCATGGCCTTTGCCCGATTTGAAGAGCAGCCAAGCTCCGAAGCGAGAAGCCGTGCCTGATACTCGTAAAAGTCTGGGAGAGGGGCCGTTCTGTGCATGATTTTGCGGACTTTATTGTAGTGAAGATAGAAACGGAAATGCCTGATGATGTAAGGAACAAGCCTCCAGTAAAGAGAAAGGGATGGATAAAGGGTACCGTCAATGTCAAAAGCAACAGCCTTGATGTCAGCAAGCATAACTGTTTAATTATATATTAAGATTGCAAAAAAATCTATTGCTTTTGTATGAATTAGAAATCTTCGCTGGAATCAGTGCCATTTGAAAAAGGCAACTGTCTGATACCAAGTTCCTTCGCATTTTTGGGCGAAATAGCTTCGCTACCACGCTTTTTCAGGGATAATCGTGCATCTCGTGCTACTTCCGCCCCCGAAACTGCAACTTTTGCATTCTCGACAAAAGTAGAAGGATTCTGGTTTTTGGATAATTCAGTTGCCGATGCCTCTGCAAGCATGTTCAAAATCAACTCAATGTTCGTCATATTGTCACGCAGGTTTTCTTTTTTTAAGCCTTTGTATTGCTTGTATTCCTTTGACGACATTCCAGCCCATGTACGATACATCAAATCCGTCAACATGGAATATTCCTCACCCTCGTTTAAGCCTGACCTGTTCCATTCGTCAGTAAGAGCCTTTCGAACCTCTATTGATTTTATCCGTTGATTTATCCAGTTTTCGCTGTAGCCCAAGTTGCGGTAATTTCGGACTGCCCTGTCAATTGAAAGCTCTGGGTCAACGGACTCGTCAAGGATTTCTGCTCCGACCTTAGACAACCACACTTTGAATGGCTCTGCTTTTTTACCAGGAACTGACTGAATAATGCGTAAAAGTTGCTGTACATCTGCGACATCAGTCAAGCGCATTTTTCCGTCAGTAGCGGGGAGTTTCAAAGCGTTACAATTTGTAACGGTTTCATTTCCTTCATCTTTGAGCCGTTTTTTTAAGACACGCCAATATGTTTGAGGGTTTTCACTTTCAGTAAGAACGGCGATAACATCAACGATAGCAAAATACCACTTTTCCTGTTCCGGATCCCAGACAGAACGGATTTTATCGTTTCCAAATATTTGAATTTTAGTCTGCATCGTTCCTTCCTGATGGAAAATCTATTGCTTTTGTATCGTGTAATCAAACTTTGCGCTGCCGTCGTAGCTTGCGGCCTGGAATCTCCAGCGGGAAATTTGCTCACGGATTTCCATTGAAACAAGGGAAGGAAGAATGTCCGGGGAGATTTTTACGCTGGTGACAGGAACATTTCCGCCTGCCATAACAGTGAATGAAACTGTGAGCCTTTTTGTGCTGTCAATAAGGGCCGAGGCTTCTTTTGAAAGGGTGATTTTTGGCTCGGCAGGCTCCAGAAGGACTCTCGGAGTTCCGTCTGTCATCTGGATGGTGGTTTTTCCGTCTGAAGATGAGCCAGTGTTAGCCGTGACTGAAGAAGATACTCCGTTTGCTGAAGAAGAATATGCCTTTGCCGAAAGCACACCAGCCAAAGCGTTTGAAGTCGAGCTGCTTGCACTTTTCCCTGCAGCTGATTTTGAACTGCTGGAAGCTGCACTTGCCGCCGTCGAAGTATTGTTTGATGAAGAAGCCGCATTTCCTGAGAAAGTGCTTTGATTTGAAGGATTTGAATTCGTGTTTTTTGCGACCGCAGCTGGACTTGAAGAGCTGGAGCCTTCAATGTCATCAAACTGGGACCAGTCGAATTCTTTTTTTGGAGCCTTTTTCTGCTGCTGCTCCGCCATAAGCTCTTCCATGCTCTTTTGAAGCTGCTGCTCCACCATTTTAGGCTGTTCGACCTGCCTGGTCTGAGCCTGTTTGGTCGATTTTGCAGGGGCAGGTTTTGCAGGTTTTGCAGGTTTTGCAGGTTTTGCAGGCTTTGCTGTCTCGGCTGCCTTTTTTGGCTCATTTTTTTTCACTTCCTGTTTTGCCGGAGACGGGGCGTTGCGGGGTGCCCCCGCAGAGGGGGTAGCGGAAGACTGCGAAGCAGGCTGGAGTGAGGGGGAGACTTCCCCCTGTGCTACATTTTTCTGCGTTTGTGTGCTTTCAGTTTTCTGTGGCTGTGAACTTTCCGTTTTCAGTTTTCCACTTTCAACTTTCTTTGCACTTTCAACTTTCTGGGGTGCATCCAGGCGGATTTTTATCGTCTTGAATGGCTTTGGCGCAAAAAGACTTGCCCCAAAATAGAAAAAGAGAAAAATCAGAATCCATACTGCAATCGTGCCCAGGGCTCCTGCCAGGGCGGGCTTTTGCTGAACTTCCGTCATTTATCGCTTGTCCTGAGATTTACGCTGACAAAGCCCTGGGAGCGGAGCACATCAAAAACTTTGACGACTGAACCGTTGGTGACATTTTCGTCGGCTTCGAGGGTGACGGGGTATTCTTCCTTTTTTTTGCCCCCGGTGTCGAAAGAAGCGAGTTTTTTGCCCAGGGTTGAGAAGGAAACCTGCTCGTCATTGAACCACATCTTGCCGTTTGACTGCATGGTTATCGTGATTCCTGCGATTTCTGCCCCCTGAGCCGTGCTGCTTTCGGGCAAGTTCACATTTATCGCCGGAAGAATGGCAAAAGTGGTCGAAACCAGGAAGAAGAGAATCAGCTGAAATACGACATCAATCATTGGCGTGAGGTCAACGGCCGTGCCACGCTTTTTTCGGTTTGATACTTTCATCAGGAATCCCTACATCACCCGGCCGGTAAGCCTCAGAATCAGTTTTGTTACGGTTCCTTCCATTTCGGAAACGCATTTGTCAGCCTTGCGGGAGAGGGCGTTGCTGAAAATGAGGGAAGGAATGGCTACGAAAAGACCTGCGGCCGTAGTCATAAGGGCTTCGGAAATGGAACTTGCCAGAACGGCCGGATTTCCCATAGTGCCGCCAGAGCCGAGAACGCCGAAAGCCTTGATGTTTCCGGTTACGGTTCCGAAAAGGCCAAGAAGGGTTGAGATGTTTGCGATTGTGCTGAGCAATGTGAGCCAGTGGTCAAACTGAGGGGCCACGGCATCAATCTCGCACTGGACGATTTCCCGCATGTCATCTTCGGTGAGTTTGCGGCAGTTCAGGGCTTTTTTTACGACCTGGGCCAGCGGGGTGCCTGTCTGAGTGCAGAAAGCCTCGGCAGCAGAGAATTCGCCGCTTACCAGGACTTCTTCAAGATTTTTGCGAAGCTCCCGGTCACGCTTTTTGACGGAAGCGAAGTAGACAAGACGCTCGATGATGATATAGGTGGCAAAAATGCCGCAAACAAGGATTGGAATCATGAGGATTCCGCCTGACTTTAACATATTAAACATATTTTCACCTGCTCGAATGCTGAAAAATGTCAGCTTTTTAGAATTGGAATTTAACCAGCAAAACCGCATTTCCCGAAGTGCTTATGTAATCGGAATGTGCGTAATCCCGGCTCTTTCCGCTGAATAATTTTATTACATCATTGACTTCAAAGGCAAGACTTAAGGCAGGAGCCAGCCGGACTCCGGCCCAGCCTGAAATATCAGGGCAGCTGTCAGCATTTTTTCCGAAAGCAATTGCCGTTGATGTTCCCAGGTTCCATTTTGCATCCAGAGTCTGATATTCGAGACTGAGCTTTATTTTCTGGGCATCTTCCAGGGCAGGGACATCATTCCAGAACGACTTCCACTCAGCCCCGGCCTTCAGGGAAGAAAAATCAGCATAGAATCCGAGATATGTGTTGAATTCGGTGCGGTCTTCTGGCGTGATTGAGTAAAGCCCGAACTTGTGAGTCGTTCCGTTCGCATTTGTCATTGAAAGCAAGTTTGAGTCAGAATATTTTGCCGTCCAGACTCCGTTTCCGAAGGCAGTTTTTCGGAATTCAAGGCCGCCCTTTGCCTCAAAGCTGGTGAGGACAGGCACGGTCAAATCAATTTTTGCGAACCAGTCTGTCGTTTCGGTGGGTATTGCTGGAAGTGCCGCAAATTTGTATTTGTTTTCCAGCTCACGGATTTTTGACTGATATGAGTCGAGGCCGCCCCTCAAAGCGATTGTGATGAAGCGGTCATCGGTGAAAGACTCGGTCTTGAAGTCAGTTTTCAGGGTGAAGGCCGGAACCACATCTTTAGAGCCGATTTCTGAGCCGACGATTAAGGCTCCCTCCGCCCCCAGTTCAAGGAAATCATTCTGCCATGACAAATCGAGGTCGAATTTTGCCCGGTGAGAGCTTTCGGCGCTTGAAGAATCCTCGGCCTTGTAGAGATTGTCGCTTTTGTCAAGGTTTGCCTGGAATTCGTAGAAGGTCGTGAACATGGCCTTAAAGCCGTAGCCTTTCCAACCTGCTCCAATATATGGATTCAAATCAAGGATTTTTGTGCTGTCAAGATAATCTCCGCTAGTGGTGCTGTCCTTCATAACCTCACCGTAACGGTTGAACCATGCGGCATCAGCACCATAAGAAATCAAGAGGCCCCGGTCAGTTTCCCAGTCAGAGCCAGCCTTTCCCCAGATTGTGTGCTTTACCATGTCGGAATAGGCATCAGAATTGAGCTGAAGGCCGTCATCGCTCATCTTGTACTCGGCTTCCAGACTGTGCTTTCCGTACTCACCGAAGAATGATTTTTTGCCCCGGACGGAAGTGTTTCGCGCAAAGTAGCCTTCCTTTGATTTTTCGCCGGCAAAACCTTCAGCGCTCTCATGGTTGAAGTCAATCTCAAAGGGGGAATTGCCCGAAGCCCGGTAAATCGAAAAGTCTCCCTTGAAATAGAAGGGGTATCCGGCTCCAAGCTCGCCCTCAGCGTAAATGTCCTTTGATTTTTCAGAAGCCCGGTTTGTATTTTCCGGCAAATTTTTCTGAGTTTTGATACCTTCCATCTCCGGGAGCTGAACTTGTGGAGCCGAGCTTTCCGGTAAAATTTTCGTGTAATCGGGAACAGAGTCCTTTCCGGCTGTGAAAGTCTTGCCGTTTACGACAGTCGTTACATCAGGAAGCTCGATTTCTTCCTCTACGATTTCGCTCTGATTCGTCTGTGAAAATGCCGTAAAAGCGGCGAAAAGTAAAAGTGTATTCAAAAAAATCTTTTTCATATTAAAGTTCCCCCGCAATTTTCTCTGCGTCTTTTGTGTATTTGCTCTCAGGATAGAGTTTTTTCATCTCGGTGAAGGTGGCTTTTGCATCGGCGTAAAGGGCTGCGGCATCAAAGCTTTCAATTGCCCCGTAAAAACTTCTGACCGCATTCTCTTCGTTTCCTGCCTGCCTTGAATACTTTGCCGCATTCAGGTACATTTCGGCGGATTTTTTGTTCTCGCCCCGGCTTCTGTAGGAAGAGGCCAGGTAAAGGGCGTTCTTCATATTGCTTTCTGCAGATGCAGGCTCATTTTTTTGTCTGGCAAGGGCTTTTTCAGCGGCGGCAATCTTGTCTTCTTCTGAATTTTTGTTCCAGACATTGCTCTGCCTGATTTCCCTGATTTTTTTATCCATGCCGTCGTTGAGAGCCTGTGAGCCGTACTCGTCAATCATTTTCTGTGCCATGGCGATTGCAGCTTCATACTCGCCCGTTTTCTGGTACAAGTCTACGAGATTTTTTTCTGAGCCGTAGCGGTATGAAGTCTCGGCCTTTGAATCCGTAATCTGCAGGTAGCGGAGGATTGCCCTGGTATCGTTTCCGCTTTTTGCCAGAGAGTCGGCTGAGAAGTAAATCGAAGCATAGGCAAAGCGACCTGAGGGCCATTTTTTGCTGTATTCCTCGAAAAGTTTGGCAGCATTTGAAAATTCCCCGGCTGAATAGGCAATTTCGGCACGGCGGTAGGCAGATTCTTCTGAAATCAGGCCGGCAGCCTTGTCATTGTTTGCGGCAAGCTCAGCAAAATATTTGTCAGCGGCTTCAGTTTTTCCCTGCTGAACCAAGATTTCCGCGCTCCGGTATTTGCATTCATAGCCGAATTCCGAACGACGGGCAATGTAGGGGGCAAGAATAGCCAGAGCCTCGTCATATTTTTTTGAGTCAGAAAGGATTCCCGCCGCAAGGATTGTCGCCTCGTTTTTTTCCGATTCATTTTTTGCGACTTTGCTTGCTTTTTGTGAAGCCGAAATCGCCTCATCTGAATTTTTTGCGAAAGCCGCGGCACGGGCAACCGTCATCAAAGCAGACCAGGCGAACTGATGATTTGGATTCTCGGACACGAAACGGTTCAGGCTCGCTACGGATTTTGAATAATCGCCCTTCTGGTACTGGGCGTATCCTGTGTAGAAGAGAGCGTAAGCCACGTATTCTTTGTCGAGTGTCTTTGAGCCAAGGATTTTTGAGAAGGAAGATTCAGCCTCGCCCCACCTATGCTGGTTAAAGGAAGCCAGGGCCGAAAGATATGCAGCCTCGTCGCCCTTTGCCTTGGAAGCCTCAGCTTTCGTTGAGACATAGTGACCGGCAATCAAAAGTGTGCGGGAATAATCCAGGTGACCGTCATTATCAAGCTGATTTTTCTCGCCAAGTGAATAGAAAATTACATCAGCCTCATGGTACTTTCCCAGCTTAGCCAGAGATTTTGCGTAAACAGTGAGGATTGACTTGTCCTCAATTTTGCCATCTTTTTTGTAGCTTTCGATTGCCTTGACAGCCTGCTGTACGCTTCCTGTCTCGTACTTTGCAAGGGCAAACCAGTAAAGGGCATTTTTGCTAATATCAGCATTTTCGGAATTGAGGCATTTTGAAGCATAGCGCTCACATTCAGACCAGGCCTTCAGGTAGGCGTTGTAGCGGGCAATTGAGAGAAGAATGTTTTCGTTTTTTGAACCAGATTTTGTGAGAACAGCCTCAGAAAGGATGACAAGGGCCTTTTTGCTTCCATCGGATTTTTCGTCAGCCGTGATGTAGGCAATCTCCGCCCTGTAAATGGCCGCAATTTCTTTCTGCGAGTCAGAGGCATTTTCCTGGGCAGAGTCAAAGTAAGCAAGGGATTTCGTATAATCTTTTGCATAGAAAGCATCTACAGCAAGCCTTGTCCAGAATTCAGAAAGGAGGTCGGGATATTCTTTGAGACGGCCCTCTGCCTTTGAAAGCACTTGTCCGGCCTCACTTCCGACCTCTGCTTTGTGGGCAGAAGAAACCTCGTAGGCCTTTTGCATTGCCGAAGCCGCAAGATAGGCCGGAGCCTCTTCAATTACGGTGCAGTAGCTGTCGTATGCTTTTTTGTATTCAGCAAGATTTTCGTAAGCCTCTCCTTTTAAAATCAGGAGGGAATATTTTGTCTCATCATCGAATTTTGCATCTTCCATTGCCGAAATCATGTCCACGCATTTCTGAGCATTTTTTTTGTCAGCAAGGAGATTGTAGGACTGGGCAAGGGCAAGGGCTGAATCAATGTAATCATCAGAAGAATATTTAACCCCGTTTGAAATCACATATTCATAAAGAGGAAGGGAATTTCTGTAATCCTTTAACTCGACGAAAGTTTTTGCCCCGTAAAGCATTGAAAGGGCGTAGTAATCTGTTGAATTCTCAGAAAGTTTTTTGTCAGTCTGGGTAAGTTCCCTGAAGATTGATGCAGAAGCGAAGAAGCAGTTCTGTGCCTTTGAAAAATCCCTGCGCCAGAAATAGCCCCGGCCAAGCCAGAAAAAGCGGGCTGAATTGAGCTGAATCGTTTCAGGGTTGAGCGAATCTGCGTTCATCTGATGGGCTTCAAGAACTGAAAGAGAATCCTCGATTCGTCCCATCTTAAAAAGGCTCTCGCCCTCATAAACGGAAGCACGGAAAGAAGCGAGTGTGTTCTTTTCGTCCTTGAGGATTTCCTCAGCAAAACGAACAACTCCCGGATAAAAAGCTGACTTATAGCTTGAAATCATCTGCGCCGAAAGATTCTTGTTCTCCGGGAACGCAAAAGCAAGTGTCAGAAAAAATATAAAAACGCAAAATCTTCTTTTCATAGTACCTTTATTTTGTGATTGCCAGGAATTCATTATAGCGGAGAAAATCTGTCCGTAGAAAGAACTCTGGTAAGATGAACGAAACAATCCGGATATTTCTTGACGAACTGGGCCAGGGTAAGTTCCTGTCCGTTTTCAAAAACAGTGCAGCCGAACTGACCATTTTTGTCAAAATAAGGGAAAATTGCCGCAGACGAATCGAAAACTTTGAACTCTGGTGAACCGTCGGCAGGATGGACAGTCCGTCTGATTGCTGCAAGATAGTAATAATCAGGCTCGGTCACGCCTAAAACATAAAGAAGCGGCTTGAGATACTTGATTTCGTAACCAGAATTCTTGATGTAACCTGCCACTGAAGTGATTCCTTTTTCCGTGACTTCCGCACTGAATGGTTCGATTTTTACATCGACTCCTGTATCTTCATAAAGGTAATTTCTTCTTGCCTGAACGGACAATCTGGCGGCTGCAAGGTTCCTGGTCCAGTCCAGAGAGTGATAAAGGCTCTCTGTCTGTGATTTGATTCCTGCGATTCCAAGCGGGCTTGGCTGAACTGTGGGGCGCAAAAGCGGGTCGCGGTAAGTTGAGCCTCCGGTAAGCGGGGTAATCGTTCCGTCAACAATCCATTTGAGGAAGCCGGAATGATTCATCGTAAGGATGTTTTTCTGGGCATCCTCCACGTCAACCTCCCTCTCTTTTCCTGTTGAAATGTAAATCGGTTTTCCAAACTCGTTGTAGCAGGCATCTTTTGCAGGCTTTATCCGGGAAAGATTTTTTTCAATCTGAGCCACCATAACCAGATTTCCGTGATACTGCTCAGGATGAATGTCCGCATAATGCCAGGGAAGAGATTTTTCGGTCAGAGAGAGAACAGATTGAAGCGAAGCTGTGTAAAAATAATCAAAAGATACTCCGACAGGAACCCCCTTTGCTGCAAAACTTCCGTCAATCACATAATCAGCAAGACTTTTGTTTCCGCTGGGTGAAAACTGAACATAAACACTGCTGTCACCTGCAAAATAATAGCGGACTTTCAAAGGCTTACCGCTCGAAGAGTCACGCAGCAAAATCCAGGAACCTGCCGCATCAGCAGGATACTCGCTCACCTGCCGTCTCTCAACGCCTTCTTTTGTGTACAAATCCACGGAAAGCTCAGTCTCAGGGGCAACGATAACGGAAAAGACATCACGGGTCTCTTCAAGCCGAACCTGGAAAAGCTGCCCAACTGAATTACTGCGAAGCTCCGTGCGGTTATGCCGGACAACATCAAGGCTCTGCTCGAACCAGCTGTCAGAAATCGATTTTCTTATGTCCGCAGAGTCAGGGACACCGAATCTATTATTTTCTGCAAAAATGGGCAGGGGCAAAAGCGAAAGAGCCAATATAAAAGGAATACGAAAAACTTTCATCAATTATTCTCCTCTAAGCAAAAGTTCCCGTAAGCTCAGGACTTGCAAAGAATCTCTCTTAAATTTTCGGAAGGAAAGAATATGATTTTAAGCCCAAAAATCAAAGAAATTATACCACTGGAAGGGATGTTTTTTCGCAAGTTCCGCCAGATTCTCCGCATACTTTTCGGCGGTGGCACGGATTCGCTCTTCCCGCTCTTTTCGCCCGCAATCAAAATCAATTTCGCTCTTTTTGACGAACATATCGTAATGGGGATTGAGGGATAAATCTTTGTGGCGGAGGCCGTTCACGAAATATGTGGGCACATTAAGGAGGGCTGTCAGCAAAAACACACCGTAAGGGAAGCGAGCCTTTTCGCCAAGAAAATCCAGCTGTATATAGCGGTCTGAGTGCGCTCCGATTCTGTCTCCGGCGATAACGACAACCTCACCCTTTTCAAGCCTCTCCTGCAGCAAAAAGATTGTGTCCGGGCCTATGTTGTTTGAGCTTATGATATGAAAATTTGAGTTAGGGTTGATTTTCTGAATAAGAGCGCCGAAGCCCGAAGTCAATTCAGCATCGGTTATAGTCGTTATGCTCATTTTTTTTTCAGTTCCGCTCTCGCCGAAGCTGGCCAGGCCTTTGAGCATCTGACTGTTTCCAAGGTGAGACATGATAATCAGCGTTCCATGCCCTGAATTCACATGAGCCACCAGGTCATTCACATCGTCATCCTGCCAGCTCACATTCTTAAAGGAAAATTTTCCCGCCCAGCTCTGCACATTCTCCACAAGATTCAGGGCAAAGGAAATCACATGTTTGAGGGAAGAAGATTTTCCGACTTTGGAAAGATAATATTTTGAGACCCGGCGGGTCCTTTTATCAAAAAGCCAGTAAAAAAATCCAATGAAAAAAGCAAGGAAGCGCATAAAAACCGACGGAAGGATTTTCAGCGTGAGGAACATGAGTTTGTAACCGAGATTCGTCGTCTCTTTATGCTCGTACCAGTTTTCGCTCATTTTTCGTCATTCTAAGGACATTGACAAGCCGCCAGTCCTAAGCCCTCTTAATCTTTCTGAAAATCAGTCTGGGGATTCTCAGGAACATGCCGCAGCAGAGACGGGTGAATACCCAGCTTATCCGGACATTGTCCTGAAAAACCCGGAAATTTGAGATTCCGTCGCTGGGATAAGTGACTTTCACCGGATAAAACTCGTATTTCAAGCCGAACCAGATCAGTTTGACTAAAATCTCAATGTCAAAGCCCATTCTCTGATCGAAACCGTGTTTTTTCATAAAGGCTACGGTTTCGGAAACCGGGTAAATCCTGAATCCGCACATTGAGTCTGTGATTCCACCCTCCCATGTGACGATGGCACACCAGCTGTTGGCAAATTTCCGCCCGTTCTTTCTGTGGCTTGGAGCTGTCTCATCATACTCAGGGTAGCCGCAAATTAAGGCTGAAGGGTTTTTCTTTGCTTTCTCAAAGAAGAAGTCTGCCCGGCTTGCATCGTGCTGGCCGTCTGCATCCAGCTGAAGGACATGGCTAAGCCCCAGTTCCTGAGCACGGAAAGTCCCGGCCTTAAAAGCCCCGCCCTTTCCGCAATTCTGGGGAAGAGTCACTAAGTCCACAAAATCAGGATTGGCATTTTTTATCTGAATCAGGCAATTTTTCGTTTCTTCACCGTTTCCGTCATCAACAAGAATGACCTTTACGCCTTTTTCCCGGCAATATGGAGCAAGAGACTCAACGACCTTCATGCAGGCCTTTCCGTGATTGTAAACGGGAATCAGAAAAGCAGGCTTAAAGTCGCTCATTTTTCTTCCTTCTTTGCCGTGTAGCTTCCGCTGGCATAAGAGCGTGCGCCTGTAAAGTCTGAAATCTCAAAAGAAACCTTGTTTTTCTCGCCGTCGAATTTAAGCTTGAAAACCACAGTTGAGTCAGGAAGAATTTTGTCGCTGAATTTAAATCTCTTGATGTCAGGCGTTGAAAGCTCCGTTCCAAAATATCGGCGGGCAAAATGGGCCACAAGGTCAATCTGGGCGACAGCCGGCAAAAGCTTAAAATCAGGGAAGTGACCGTCAAAATAATCACTTGTGGAAGGAATGAGGACTTCAAGCTCCACTTCAAGATTTTTATCGTTTTCCCGGCGGAGCAGGACGGTCTCGGCAGGAATTCCGTGGATATTTTCCGGTGCGAAGAGCTTTTGAATGACCGGCTTTTTCTTTTTGCCCTGCACATCCATGGGAAGGGCTTCAAGGTAACGCCATTTTTTTGGCAAGACCACATTCTCAAAGAATTGGAGCAGATAGTCGTGGAAATAGCGGTTTATAAGATATTTTTCGGTGTCAGCGAATTTCTTTTTGCCTTCTTCGTTCAAGACCACGGCTGCCGCAAGATACTGACGGCGGTCACTCATGGGAACGACACAGCAGTCAAGGACAAGACCGCTCTGGAGCAGCCGGTTTTCAACCTCGGTGACGGAAATACGTTTTTCTTCGATTTTGACGATGGAATCAGCCCGGCCTTTGAGGATAAAACGGCCGTCTTCCTGAATATCAACCAAATCTCCTGTGGCAAAGCCTGCCGGGTCCTTAATATAGGGCGAAATAATCGTAAGGCAGCCGGCCTCGTTTTTCCAGATTTTTGCGTTGGCAAATGGTGTCCAAATCTGGCCGTCTTTAGTCTGCTGGCGGTAAGCGATTCCAGAAGTCTCTGTTGAGCCGTAGACCTCCATCGGACAGAAGCCGAAAATCTCGCTCGTTCCCTTTGCCACTTCCGGGAGAAGAACGCCCCCACTGGTGAAAATCCATGGATTTTTAAGATTGAGTTTCTCGCCGTCACGCTCGGCAATCGTTCGTTTAAGGAAGGCAGGAACCGCAATAATCATGTATTCTTCATCGTCCAAAAGCTCAAATTCCTCGGGGAATTCGATTCGTTTTCGGCGGAAGGGAACTCCAATCGTGAATGGAAGCATCATTGTGAACAAAAGGCCGTAAATGTGGTGCTGGCTTACTGTTGCAACAAGCTTTCGGCTCAAAAATTCCTCGCCCCACTGGCTCAAAACAAAGGCATTGTCAGCCTCAAATTCGGTAAGGCGCTGGGGAACTGTCTTTGGGTGACCTGTAGTTCCCGAAGTGTACATCATGATTCGGGAAGTGTCGGCATCAATTTTTGGAGTGTCGTTGACTTCTTCTTCAGAAAGTGAAATTTCTTCGTTTATTATAGAAGGAATGAAATCAGCATTTTCGATTTTTTTGCCCTCAACCTCAGTCTGGTCTGTCAAAAAGCGGATGCTCTGCTCGCTTCGGATTTCCGCAATAAAATTCGGGCTGATATTTGCCGTAAGCAGGATTTCTTTTTTACACTGGAGCAGGGCCGCAAAAGTACAGATGAAATACCAGTAGTCCTCGCAGTGCAGAATCCATTTCTCGCAATCATCATGAGCCTTGATGAAACGGCGGACTTTAGCGCTGGCCTGTAAAAAATCGCCCCAGGTAAGGTATTTTTTGTCGCTCCATTT
>CAMOEE010000036.1 GCA_946611835.1 uncultured Treponema sp.
CGTCAGCATTCATGCCCTCTGGCGGACGCTCATTGATTGAAGGAAAATCCTGTTTAGTTTTCATTTTGGCACTCCTTATCCTTATTACATGCGTTCGCGAATTGCGACGTTAACTTCAATTTTACCACATTCAGTGATGAGAGGAACGATAAGTGCCTCTACACTGTTTGTCTGGCTGCCGCCCAATGCGGCAATTTCCATTTTTTCACCGGCAAAAAGAGCTGGTGGTGTAAGGTCGAACTTGAAACCAAGCTCATGCAATTTTGTAACAGCCTGAGCCGTGATGAGGTTTGCAAGCTCACTGATAGTAGCTTTTGCAAGGTCATCAAATTTTGTAAGTGTCTCGCCGTTCATCGCAGAAGCGATGTTCAGGGCTGTCTCAAATGTCATATCGAAGAGAACACGACCTTCGACATCACCGGCAAGACCGACAAGGGCTGCGACACCCATTACCGGCATAGCCGTAGATTTGAGATACAAGTCGCCACGGGTTACAGTAGCGCCACCAAGCACTTCCTTCAAAATCTGATATGAAGTTTCTACAAATGGGTTAATGTACTCTACTCTCATGAGTTTTTACTCCTGTATTATTTTTTTCCGAAGATAGTTACTGTTCCAACTTTCGTTGCCGACCATTTTGGATTCTCCTCAAGTGATTCATTCTGTCCAAGAATCACGATGCCATTTCCCTTTAATTTCTCAGAGAAATCGGCGACGACCGTCTGCTGGGCAGATTCTGACAAGAATGAAAGTACATCCCTTGCGAAGATTATATCACAAGATGGCAAGTTGTTGGTGTTGGCGCAGTCGTGATATTCAAACATAATGCTGTCGCGGATATCAGAGATAAAAGTGAAATCCCCGTTAGCTTTCTTTGTAATATACGGTGCGTACCAATCATTGGCAACATCGCCAGGAACAGCAAGCAAAGGAGCGTTAGAAATACTGAGCAAATCAACTTCATGAGCATAAATCCTCAATTTTGCCTCAGGGTAACGCTTTTTGAGAACACAGGCCAAAGAATAGGTTTCGGCACCCTTTCCACAGCCAGGATTCCAAACGACAATCTGTTTTGCGGCATTGTCAGGAAGAGCCTTGAAGATTGAATCAGCATAGGCCTTGTCCCACCAAGTTCCGCTAAAGGGAGAGAAGAATTTTTTGAGGAACATATCGGCATCAGCAGGATTCTGAAGCTGAGTTTTGCCCTTACCCCTCTCGCCTTCCCATTCCTTATAACGAACTTGCATCCACTTGTCGTTAACAGGAGATGCAACGAATTTACGCATTGAAGAAAGAGAATCAACCACGAAAGAGTAATCGACCTTCTCTTCTTTTTTTGGGGCCGGAGCAGCAGTTTTTTTTGCAGAACCAGTTGGAGCCGGAACCGCAGCCCGAGCCGCCATCTCTCGCATAGCAACTGACTCAGAAGATTTGTTGTCAGATTTTGAGCCGAAAATCTTTTCGATGTCGAGCAAAATATACAAGCGGTTGTTTACCTCAACAACACCCTGAATGTATTTGATACTGATGTCACCAAACAAGGGGTGAGGAGGATTAATGCTTGATTTTTGGATTCCGACAACCTTGTCAATCTCGTCGACGACAACACCAAAAGTAAGCTCACCGACAGAGACAATGAGCATGTTTTCAAGGGCATCGTACTCACGCTCAGGCATTTCGATATTGAAGAACAGGCGAAGATCGATAATAGGTATGATGTCACCTCGAAGGTTATAGACACCGAGTACAAAGGGAAGCGCATTCGGAACATAAGTGAAACGCCCCGCCTTTGCAATTTCCTTTACCTTCATAATATCGATAGCATAGTCCTTTCCTGACAAAGAGAATGTTACCATTTTATAGTCAACGACGACCATGTTATCAGGTTTTTCTGGAGCCGCAGTATCGGCACCAGCGATGTTCTGGATATTACCCAGACTTTCCTTAAGGACGGAGTTGATTGAAGGTTTTTCTGTTGCTGTATTTTCCATGAATCTTCTCCTTACGCACCATATCCAGAATCTTGCCTGGCTTCGATTTCCTGACGGACACCGAGCTCAAGCAATTGTGTTACATCAATAATCAGAGATACAGAACCATCTCCAAGAATAGAAGCACCAGAAATTCCAGGTGATTGTGTAAACTGGTCGCGCAAAGGCTTGATAACGACATCTTCCTCTCCGATGAGGTTATCGACCATTACGCCGATTTTTTTGTCTTGTGAACCGACGATTACAACAAAGCAGTAGTCACCGTCTTCATTGGTTCGGATATTGAACAATCTGCTCAAGCGAAGAACTGAAATGACCTCGTTTCGGACATTCAAGACCTCGTGGTTGTCGATTGTGTTGATTTCAGATTTTTTGACACGAACGCTCTCAATGACCGATGCGATTGGAATTGAGTAAACCTCTCGGCCTACACGTACAAGCAAGCCCTGAATAATGGCCAGTGTGAGTGGCAGTCGGATGGAGAACTTAGAGCCTTTACCGTGCTCGCTTGTAACCTGAATCGTGCCGTTAAGTTTTTCAATCATCGTTTTGACGACATCAAGACCTACGCCTCGTCCGGATACATTCGTGATTTTTTCGGCTGTTGAGAAGCCTGGCAAGAAGATAAGCTGAGCTGCTTCCTGATCGGTAAGCACTTTGCTCGGGTGAATCAAGCCCTTGTCGATAGCCTTCTGCTTGACCTTCTCCACATTTATTCCACCGCCATCGTCAACAACATCAATTACGATGCTGTTTCCTTCGTTGGCAGCCTTGAGAAGAACAGTACCCGTTTCATCTTTGCCTGCATTTTTGCGGACTTCCGGAGATTCAATACCGTGATCAACCGAGTTTCGGACACAGTGCATGATTGGATCCATGAGATCATCAACGACTGTTTTATCAAGCTCTGTATCCTCACCTTCAAGAATCAAATTGACCTTTTTGCCCAAATCCTTCTGTAAGTCACGGACAACACGAGGGAAGCGGTCGAAAACCTGACTGATCGGAACCATTCGGATTTTCATGATACCTTCCTGAAGCTCGCCAGTGATTCGGCCAAGATTCTGGGTAGAAGAGTGGAATTTAGAGTTCAAGTCCTTGAAGCGGTTTTCGAAAGCATCAAAGATTGTCGATATATCTCCGAATTCGTTCGTAATGTTCGCCTTTACATCTTTTACGGCTGTACCGTTTTGTATTTCCTCAAGATACTGAGGCAGCTGCTCGAACATACGGCGAATTTTCTCTTTGTAAGAAGAGTCGAGAGTCTGAAACTGAATGAGCATGTCAGCGAACTGCTGCTGGCTCTGGTTAAAAGAAGCCTTGGTGATGACAGTCTCTGAAACAAGGTTCATGAGATTATCAACTCGTTTTGAATCTACACGGAGAATAGTACTCTGCTGTGCATGGCCGGTAGCAGGAGCTGCTTTTGCAGGAGCCTTCGGAGCCTCTTTTTTGACCTCTGCCGCTTGTGCTGCAGCCGGAGCCGGGGCCGGAGTTTCAGCAGGTTTCGGAGCTTCTGCTTTTGGAGCAGGGGCAGGAGCTGCAACAGGTGCAGGCTCTGATGCACTAGAATCGCTTGCAACAGCATTATCGATATTTTTCGCATCAACGCTCAATGTTACATCATCAAGGAAAGCCGTATCCTCAAGTTCGTCAGCTGAATTTGCAGAAGCAACATAATAGATAACATCCTTGTGAAATTCGTCTTCATAGAGAGCGTCAAAATCAGGAACCGTCTTAAGCACTGTGCCGCAAGCCTTGAGGGCCGCAAATACCTGAATACCACCGACAGAATTCATAGGGTTGCTCTCGTCGAAAGAGACAGAAACAGCCCAAAGCTGCTGGCCAGATTCACACCCCTGTTTGAGCTCGGCAAGTTCGTATTCTGAGAGAGCGACAGATGGAGCAGACGACTGTGCAGGAGCCGCAGCCACTGCCGGTTGCGGAGATGCAGGAGCGGCAGCCGGAGCTTTTGGTGCTCCACCGCCACCGGCAATCATACCCTTAATCTTTTCAGTAATCTCATCTACGCTTTCGCCATAAACAGATCCATTTTTGCGTTCTTCAAGCATGGCTTTTATAACATCGAGCGCCGTCAGAAGCGTGTCAACAATATCTTCTGTAACTTTGATTTTGTCAGAACGAACTTCATCGAGAAGATCTTCCATTGTGTGAGCAAAATGCGCAATCTCACTGAATTCGACAGTAGCAGAATTCCCTTTGAGAGTATGCGCCGCGCGGAAGATTTCGTCGATAGCATCATGATTGGTCGGATCATTTTCGATTGCAAGGATATTGCTTTCGAGGTTGTCAACCATCATTTCAGACTCAGAGAAATAGTCTTTCAATAGTTCTTCGTTTGTAGCGTCAAGATAATCACTCATGTACTCTATTTTATCAGTAAGTTTTTCAAAGTCAAGTAAAAAAAAAGATTATTTTAATTTTTCTTTTTAAGCCTACTGAAAAATCAAGAGCAGCTAGTGATTATTCAACATTTCGGCAAGAAGACAGACTCCCTCAACCATTGCTTCGTGCTCTTTGGGTGCGATTCGGGCATACAAAGAATCGGGAGTGTCATCGGGAAGGACAGGAACTTTTTTCTGAACAAGAATCTTACCGGTATCGCAGCCGGAATCAACGAGATGAACGGTACAACCGCTTTCCTTTTCACCGGATGCGAGAACTGCCTCATGAACATTATGCCCCCACATTCCTACCCCGCCGAATTTTGGCAAGAGAGCAGGATGAAGGTTGATAATACGGCCAGAATACTCGTCGATTATTCTGCCGCCAAGGACAGAGAGATAACCGGCAAGAACTATGGCATCGATTTTATGCTCATGGCACAAATTGAGGATTGCATCACTGATTGCGACTCGTTTTTCGTCACGGCTCGCCTTTTCGGCATTTTCTTTGCCCAGCACTGAGAATGGACTTCGGATTTCAGCATGAATTCCAGCATTTTTAGCCCGTTCCAGAGCATAGGCATTTTTGGTATTTGAGACAACGAGGACAATATTGTAGGGACAGCCGGCATGAGACTTCTCATAATCAATCAAAGCCTGAAGATTAGTGCCGCCGCCGCTTACCAAAACAGCTATTCTCATAATTAGACCAGTTTTGTAGCTTCGTGACTGCCCTTGAGGTCGTCGCCCAAATCTTTTGTTGCGGCCTCAACATGACCGATTTTGTATGCCTTGAGAGGAGCGGCTCCTGCCTTTTTGTAAGGCTCTGTCTCGAAGCTTGCGGCTTTTTCGTTGAAGCGGGCAATGATTGCGTCGGCATCAGAAGCCTTTACAGCAAGGATAAAGCCGATTCCCATGTTGAATGTGCCCCAGACACCTTCTGAATCAGCACCACGGCGAATCAACTCATCGAAAATTGCAGGTTTTTCCCAGGAATCCTTTTTGATGACAGAAACGAGGTTCTTGCCTTTTGCGTACATTCGGGGAACATTCTCGTAGAAACCGCCGCCAGTAATGTGAACCATGCCGTGAACGCTCTCACCGAATACAGAAAGCACATCGATTACAGGGCGGACATAAATGCGGGTCGGAGTGAGCAGAACTTCGCCGATTGTTTTTCCGGCAAAAGGCTCGTTGAAATCCTTTACAAGCTTTCGGACAAGTGAATAGCCGTTTGAGTGACAGCCTGTTGATGAAAGGCCGATGAGAACATCACCAGCCTCGATTTTTTCGCCGGTAATCATTTTTTCTTTGTCACCCACACCAACGCCAAAACCAGCGAGGTCATATTTTCCTTCATCGTAGAAACCTGGCATTTCGGCAGTCTCACCGCCAAGCAGGGCACAACCGGTGTCAACACAGCCGTCAGCAATTCCCTTTACAAGCTGGCCGGCAACTTTAGCGTCGAGTTTACCGCAGGCAACATAGTCAAGGAAGAAAGAAGTCTGAACACCAGAGCAGAGAATGTCGTTTACGCTCATGGCAACGCAGTCTATGCCGACAGTATCATATTTTTTGAGCTGAAAAGCGATTTCAAGTTTTGTACCAACGCCGTCAGTACCCGAAACCATTACAGGATTTTTGATTCCCTTTGGAACCTCAAACATTCCGTTGAAACTTCCCAAGTCGGTGAGAAGACCAGGAATGCGGGTGCGTTTTGCATGAACTTTGTATTCGTTGACGGCATTGTAGCCTTCTTCAACATCAACACCAGAATCTTTGTAATTGACAGCCATAATTTGCTCCAAAAGGAATTAATTTGTAATAGCTGAATTATAGTGAATTCTACGAGTTTAGTCATCAGTTACGAGAGAAGAGGATGATGTGCTCTTTGCGTCAGGATGATTTTCACATCAAATTTTACGATAAAAAAATATCATCAATTTAAACGAGGGATTAAAATGATGAAAATTTCAAAACTCCTTAAAGTTGGTGCATTCGCACTTTTGGCGGCTTCTTTGTGCTTTGTTTCTTGTAAAGATGAGGACGACACAAACGACGCTTTTTCTGGCGGAAAAGTAGATTTCGATAACGGTTATGTAACTGTTTCTTCAGACGGGGTAACCATTAAAAACGCTAAATCTACAGACACAGGTGCTGTTGAAAATAAAGCAGGTGTTAATGGTACAACCTATGGCTACTACTACCGTGCATTCAACCAGACGACAACAAAACACCGTGGTGGTATCGTTGAAATTAAAATCACACCAAACTCAGATGATAAAGAAGGTGTTGCAGGTTTCGTTTTTGATTTGACAGACGGTTCTACTGCTGATACTTACAATTTCTGTGTTGCTGCAATCGACTACAACTCAACAGCAGGTGCCATTAGAACTTATGTTTCCCGCTACACAGGAACACAAGTTAAAAATAACAACTTCACAACTTCCTCTAATTTTAGCGGAACAGAAACTTCTGCTGACGGAGCATCATCTAAAGAATGGACTGAGCTTTCTGGTTTCTCTGCCGCAGCCGACGGCACTGTAACAGTCGTAATCAAAGTTGGTACAAAAGCTGACCAGACAGATGGCTCTTACACAGTCGGTTACTATACTAATACCACTGTTGCTAAAGCAGATGGTGAAAATGATTTTTCAAATGCAAAGAAAACTGTAACTGTTACTACAGCTAATACTGGTCGCTCAGATGCAAAAACACAGACAAAACTCGCTTACTACGCTGGTATTATGCCAGGCAAACACTTTACAGTAAACTTTGACTTTGGTACAACTTACGGCTCGGCAGATGAAATTGCTTTTGCTGATGAGACAATCCTTGTTTCTGAGTAAAAACTAGAAGGTAGTTATGAAGAAAATTATTGCATTAATTGCTTTTGCGATTTTTGCGTTGCCAACTTTCGCATTCACGATTAAAGTTGGTGATGTAGTAAATTACCTTCCAATGCGTGAAGGTAAAGATAGTACATCTGTTGTCACAAAAATCGCTTCGACAGCTACCGGATTTGAAATTGTACTTCTTTCAAATGAGATTTCATTCACTTATTCAGTAAATGAAGGTGAGGAAATCAATATTTATGCTAAGTCAAATCCAAAAGCAAAAGTCGCCGCTCCGAGAAAACTAAAAGTTGTTTCGATAAAAAACAACATTGCAGAACTTGAAGTGACGAGTGTTGGTGGTGACCCTGCTGATGCGAAATAATTAACCATTGATTAGGCGGAGGATATTTTATTCTCCGCTTTTTTATTGACTTTGGAATTTTTATGTTTTCTGAGCTTTCCTTGTAAAATTTTCTCGGAAATTATAAAATGTCCTGTGTTAAAAAAAATTCAAGTTCTCACACTTTTTCTTCTCTCTATTTCTTATTTTTCGGCTCAGATTTTTGATTCATCTCACACTGACGGTAAGAAAAACGATTTCCATATTTCTGTAGAACCTGTAATTTCTTATTCGACCGGGCATCTTGGTGAAATCATGTATCATTCATCTCCGAGTGATAAAAAAATTTCATATCTTGAATGGGAACGAGATATCTTTCTTTTTGGGGCGAATATTCTCGTTTCTTATAAAAATCTTCATGTTGAGGGAGGCATTGCATCGTCTGTCTTTGACCAAAACTCCGGCATAATGGAAGATTCCGACTGGCTAAACACGAACGATTACTCAATGAAAACGACTTTTTCCACAGGGGATAATGAGGCTGTCGAGAATTATGAGGCAAACTTTTCAGTTTCTTATGATTTTGATACGACTGAATGGCTTACTTTTTCGCCGATTCTTAATGTCCGTTATTATTATGATTCTTTTGAACGCAGAAATGCGGATGGATGGTATACAGGAACAAAGTATTCTTCAGACGGACAATATCACTGGTGGTACGATGACGACTCGACTCATTTTCCATATTCTGTCTGGAGTGAAGAAAAAGGTCGCTATGTCACTTATAAACTCGGCGGAATCGATTTTTACAGGCACTCATTTTTCACGCTCTTTGGTTTCAAGGCAAAATTTTCACCATTCAAGAGGTTGAATATTGATTTCAGTGTTCTTCTTTCTCCCTTCTCATATTTTTATGCAGTAGATTCTCACACAGCACAAGATTCTGCAACAAAGGAAAAATATAAAAAGCACTATAGGCAGATTCAGTTTTCATATTTCAATGTACTCTCGCTTGGAATCGGGGCAAAATTCTATCTGAATAAGATTTTTGATATTTCACTTCGCACAAATTATCTTTTTAATTTTGATGTTGCCCGTGGTACCTTGTATGCGGACACTTTTAATGATGTTCGTCAGGACTCTTATCATAATACCGGGCAGGATTCGGGAATGGAATTTGAGAATTTTACAGTTTCGCTTGGTTGTAGAATCAAGATTCGCTAAATGGCACGGGCAAAGCATTGAAATTTTTAATTTTTTCGCTATAATTATTGAAATAATATTTAACTATTTATGCGGACTGGTGTTTCAATTATAAAGGCGTTGCTTTTAACATCATCACGCTGAATAAGGAGTATTCTATGAAAATGATTAAGAAAATCGCATTTGTCTCAGCTTTTGCACTCATCTGTGCAGGCGGACTTTTCGCATCTGGCAAAAAAGATGTTGAGGAAACAACAAAAGAATCAACAGAGGCTGTAAAAGAAGCTGTCAAGGATTCGACAGAGGCCGTAAAAGATTCTGCGAAAGATGCAGTTGAAGGTACTGTGTCAGCGGCTAAAGACGCTGCAAAAGAAGGTGTTGAAAAGGCTGCTGAAAAAGCACAGCGCATTATTGATGCAAAATAAGGCTTAGCCCCTTAACAAAATCAATTATCCCATGCCATTATTTCTGGTATGGGATTTTTTTTATAAAAAAAGCAGAACTCCTTATTTGAAGTTCTGCCATTTTGTAGAAAAAATTATATAAATTTACTCTTCAACAACTTCGTCAGCAGCGTAGTCTTTTGCAAATGTCCAGCTTCCTGAAAGGGTTTTATTTGGTTGTACATTTGCATATTTTGCAAGATATGCCTGATCTGGTTTAGCAGTATAACCTGTTTTCGATGTAGGAATTGTGACAGAATCAAGCTTTGTTGCTCCAGATTCTCTTGGATCTGCATCATAAATATCGACTACGAAAGAGCCTGCATCGTCAGACGAATGGTTTGCAATGTCTACACCATATTCTGAACCAGAATAAACAGGATAAATATCAACCCAGAATGTTAAAGTTTTGTCACTGGCAATTGTCGGTCCATTTAAATTTTCCCAGTCCTGAACAACGATTTCTTTTGGTTCTGAAGCGGCAATACCAGCTGCATGGGTTGTTACTGTAGTGCTGGCACCAAAATTATCATTTTCCAATTGACCTTTTGGAATGTTAAAATATTTTGAAATATAATAACGAGGTTTAGAACCAGAAGCTCCATATCCGTTAAAGCCAATAACAAAGAAATTGTAAGTATCAGAAGTAGAAGCGTTAGCTGCAGCAGAGCCAGTTACACTTTTTGACTCCTTGTAATCCCAAATAAAGCCCATGACGCCATCATGGCTGGAAGTTGTCTGATTGTTAAATGTAATCTTCACAAGCTCACCAAGATGTTTTAGATTTGTAGAAATGTAAGCCCTATAGATACTGTCTTTAGAATTTGTGTAGTTTATTGTGTTACCATCGATCGCATTTTCCTCGTCATCTTCTTTCTTACAAGAAACAAAGCACAAAGAAGCCGCCAAAAGTGCGAATGCACCAAGTTTAAGGAGTTTAGAAATTTTCATCATTTTAATCCCTCGTTTAAATTTAATAGTGTTTTGGTTCGCCATACGGCAAACACCTTAAAAAAAACTGTAACACAATCGAAAAAAAAATGCTAGTTTTTTCTGAGAAAATATTAAATTTATTTTAGGTTTCTGCCGATAATCTTAGGTTATGCACATCATCTATGGGTAATGAAAGAGCATCCGAGATTTGTTCCGGGCTAAGCCCCATTTTCACTAATTTCTGCACGGAGGCGGCAAGCTTTTTCTCCCTGTCGTGAATGGAGGCCTCTCTCTGCGTCAATTTTTCTTTTTCCTGTCGGAGTTCCTCTTTTTTCTGCTGGAGTTCTTCTTTTTCAATCCGTCGCTTCTCGTCTTCCTTTGCTCGTTTTTCGTCCTCGATTCTCCGCTTTTCGTCTTCCTGCCTGCGCCTTTCGTCCTCGATTCGGCGCTTCTCATCTTCAATCCGTCGCTTTTCGTCCTCGATTCGGCGCTTTTCGTCTTCTCGCTTGCGGGCGTTAAGCTCAGTTATTCTGTCACGCTCGATTCCTTCAATCTGTCCCTGTATAATCCATCTCCAGCGATCCATACTGATTCCTTTTAGGGTTGATTCTGCTTTCATAATTCCCTCCTCGCTTTTGGACAGAGCATTTATCAGATCTTCCTTATCAGGATTATCTGCTTCCTGCAAAAATTTACACCATTTGACCAGGCTTGGCAAGTTTTTGAGCTCGCTTAAATTATTTATTTCAGGAATTTTAGGAAGTTCCATAAAAATCACATTCAGTATGCCAGCAAGCTTAGCCCCGTCTTTTTCATCCGCCATGATATAATGATGAAAAGGTTTATCGTTGGATTTATCATAACAAAAATTCAGTACGGAAATCTGATATGCTTCAGGGACGACATTCCAGTCATCCCCAGTCTCTACAGCAGAACTCACGAGCCTGGAAACATAATATTCAGCCCTTTTTCCGTAATCATAGGCTTTCTCAAAGCCCTGCATTTCTATTTGGGCACAGGTTTCATCCTCAAAAACGCAATTGATGTCATAGCTTATACCACGCTGCAAGTCAAACTGTTTGGGATTCTCGTTTTCAATGACGCTTACTTTTTTAATTTTGCGGCCTATAGCGGCGGTTAGGAAGGACTTGAGAGCATCACGAGAGTCTCTGGTATTTTGCGTAAAAATCGCCTTGAAATTTACATCAAGGCGAGGATTGAGGACTCTGAATTCTTTTGATTTCATAGGCAAAACTCCTTTTTTCGTTCTGCCTATTTATTCGCTTTAAAAACCGATTTTCGGCAACTTCTAAATATAATTTTTTGTTATATTTAAGAATTTTCAGAAAACTCTTTACAATTCCACATCAAGCCCTGATGATGCGGCATCATCAGCAAGTTTTTTGCGGAAAGCCTGGAGTTTTTCTTTGAGCTCAGGATACTTAATAGAGAGAATCTGAACTGCAAGATAGGCCGCATTTTTTGAGGAATTGATTCCAACAGTGGCGACAGGAATCTGAGGAGGCATTTGAACGATAGAAAGGAGAGCGTCCATACCGCCCAGGCCGTTTGATTTTCCAGGATTGATGCACTCCAGGGGAACGCCGATTACAGGAAGAGTCGTGGCTCCTGCAATTACGCCAGGAAGAGCCGCTGCAAGGCCTGCACCCGCAATAATCACTTCGCATCCGTCCTGCTCCACCTTTTTGACAGTCTCGTGGAGGAGAGCACCGGCCCGGTGAGCCGAAAGAATGTAAGCCTTATAATCAACGCCGAACTCTTTGAGAACATCGGCTGCCTTTTTCATTGTCTCTGTGTCTGATTTTGAACCGAAAAAAATCGCTACTTTCATATTTACCTCGCAGAAAAAGAATAGCAAAAAAACTGAAATTTGAAAACGGTAATCAGAAAATTTCGCTTTCTTTTTCACCACTTCGGGCTTATACTTTAACTATGCCGATGATTTCAAACCAGATGAATGTTTTTTGCGAGATTCACTTTATTTTCCGGGAGAATTCCATCATTTTGCAGGGGGATTCTCTGCCGGATGAGAGCGTCGTCCGCAAATGTCTCGAAATGAATGTAGCCGAAGACTGGTTCGCCGAGATGGAATACGGCTACTCTGCCCTTCTATTGGAAAAAAGCTCACCAAATCCGGCCGGCTGCACCGACATCCCCTTAAGGGAATTTTTCCACAAAATGAAGGCCATCGACAGAATTGACGAGTTTATGAGCATTACTGACGAAAACAAAAAAATCTCGGGAGCTGAACTGGCAGGACTAGCCGCCCGGGCCAGGGGCCTGCTTAATTTCAAGAACGACAAGCGATTCTGCGCAAAATGCGGCGCCCCACTGCAGGACGACCTTTATTTTACGGCAAAGACCTGCATTCATTGCGGTAAACAGTATTTTCCGCAGCTGGAGCCGGCAATAATCACGCTTGTCAGCAAGGGCGATGAGATTCTTCTTGCCCAGCACAAGAACCGTGGAGACGGAATGTATTCCTGTATCGCAGGTTTTGTCGAGATGGGAGAGACAATCGAAAATGCCGTCAGGCGGGAAGTTCTCGAAGAAACGGGTCTTAAAGTCAAGAACATCCGCTATGTTGGAAGCCAGGCATGGCCTTTCCCGGATCAGCTCATGCTGGCCTTCCGAGCCGAATACGAAAGCGGAGAAATTGAGATTCAAAAAGAAGAGCTATCGGATGCCCAGTGGTTTAAGCGGGACAAGCTGCCAAAAACTCCGGGCCCAGGAAGCGTTGCCCACAATCTGATTAACGGGGAATTCGACTAGGGCGCATCCCTTCGGGTCGCTATGTCCGCCCTTCGCTAACGCTCATTGCTACGCTGCGCTTCGCAACTTCGGGGCTACCAGCGCTTGCGCATCTCACAAAAAAGGCTGCCATTGCAAAAACGGCAGCCTTTTCTAATCACTAAGAATGCAATTTATTTCTCGAAGTGGTATTTCCAGAATACAGGAATGGCGATTGACCAGTCCTTGTCACGAGTAGCGATATTGAATTCACAACCAAGGGTATTCTTTTCGTTTGCCTCGTACTCAAGGCCGAAAGCTCCGAAGAGGATTGTTTTATTTGTGTTTGTCTCAGATTTGAGGTCTGAGAGGATTTTGCCTGTTACTGAAGCTGTAAGCTTGTCTGCAAGTCCAAATGAAAGAGAAGCTGCAGAATACAAGTCATAGCTGTCGAAAGACTCATCGTCAATGATGACGGCAGGCTCATCATCGCTCATGTTGTATGCGATTTCAGCTGCAATGCCGAATTTCTCAAATTCAAGTGTGGCATAGGCACTGAGAAGATTTTTGTAGGAAACATCTCATTCGATGTGTCCCAGGCTGATTGTATCTCTATCATTTACAAGGGTGCGGTATTTTTCTGAGTGAGCAAAACCAGCACCTACAGTAACGGCCTCTGAAACTCCGAAGAGAGTCGGAAGATTGATGTAAGCTCCAATCTGCCTTTCGTCGCTGTCGGCAATGTCCTGAACAGAGAAACCAATCTGGAAGAGTTCCTGTCCGTAGATGGCACCGATTCCAAAATCAAACTTGTCGTTTTCATCTTCATCTTTGTCGCCATTGAAGTAATTCTTATCTCCCCAGTCAGAATCCATATCGAATGGAGCCGTAACACCAAGACGAAGGCCTTCAACCGGGCGGAGAGTAAAGGTCAGACCATCGCTTCCGATGTTACCAGCGTTGATGTTGTCATCATAAATCGGGAGATATGAACCGTCTGAGAAAATTCCGGTATGAAGGCTCAAAGTTGCAATTTCAATAGGGCGGAATTCAAGATACCAGTCCTTGAGGCGTCCATCAAGACCATAATGATCATTATCGTTGTCATCAAAACGAACATCAGCCTTAATCATAGCGTCAACACGGTCAGTGAAAACTTCAAAATACATTCGGTTTTTGATTCCCATGAAGTCAGTCACAGACTCAGAATTTCCGTCATCATCGCGGCCATTATCATAATGATCGACGAAAGCATCTTTCTCATACAACTTGTTGTAGAAAGAGAATTTTACATCTGCACTCGCAAAGCCCAGGGCAAGAGCAAGTACAGCCATAGAAGAAAGAATCTTTTTCATATAAGACCACCTTTTTTTTAACTTTTCGTTAGCTATTTCTAACTTTATTTACCACAAGTTAATATTTCCATAATTTTTTGTCAACTACCTTTCATTGTTTTTTTCTTGAAAATTCTGACATTTTGTATTTCTTTTCGCATCTCATGCTTTTTCTGTATTTTTTTGGAATTCATTTCATTTTTATTCTTTTTTCACTATAATTCTCGCATGTCTAAAATTTACTTTACCCGCCATGGAGAAACTGTAACAAACACAAAGAAGCTTGTCTGCGGGGCAAGGGAAACTGAACTAACCGAAAGAGGCCACGAACAGGCAATCGCCCTCGGAAAGGAACTTAAAGAAAAACTGGAGAGTGGAAAAGTCAAAATTGATAAAATCTACTGCTCTCCCCTGTCCCGGGCAAAACTCACTGCCCTTCACATATCTGAAATCACGGGAATTCCCCTTGAAGAGGAGCCTCTTCTTATAGAAAGAAATTTCGGTGATTACGAGGAGCATTGCAGGGAGGAGCCGGAATTCAGGGCTTCATTAAAGACTTTCGCCATGTCATACGGACGAAAATCCGGGGGCGAGTCAAACATGAGGACAGCTCAGAGAATCTACAATGTTCTCGACAGGCTGACCGCACAAAGCAAAGCCAGGGGCGAGACTTATCTTCTGGTGGCTCACAACGGACTTGCCAGGGTGGTCAATTCATATTTCTACGACATGACAAATGAAGAATTCGGGGATTTCGGAATCACAAACTGCCAGCTTTTGGAATATGAGTTTTAAATTTCTCACAGAGCTTCGGAGCGCACAGAGAGTTATTTCTCTGTGACCTCTGTGTACTCTGTGAGGAATTTTCGATACAATAAAAATAAACAGGAGTTAAAAATATGAAAGGATTTGAAATCGGACAGGAAGTCGAGACTACGGTC
>CAMOEE010000037.1 GCA_946611835.1 uncultured Treponema sp.
TGTCGATTACGGTAAAGGGCTTTTCTTTTTTGCAAAGATGCTCCAGAATCAGCGATAGGGTGAGGTGCTTTAAAATGTCAGCGTGATTGCCTGCGTGGTAGGCGTGTATGTAAGAGAGCATGGCTTAGAAATTCTTTTCGATATAATAAACTGTAGCTTTTGTGTGCGAGAAAGGAAGCAGAAATGTATTCCAACTTCAATATTCATGCGTTTATTATAGCATACAGAATAAAAAATTCAACCTTGCTTTTTCAGTCTGTCATATAGCAAAGTTTCCTGTTTGATGGATTTTTTAATCTTCTTCTTGTAAAGCAAAGTCCAATTCGTTTGTCCCATGGAATAGTCTTTGTCAATTTGAGGAAAAAATGAGCGACAGAAATATTTCCCGGTTGCAGAATCTTGCGACAGAAATGTAAACACATTGCGGCTTTTGATTTCGTTCTTCATCAGAAAATCTGCCTGAATTACAGAAAAGGCTTCCAGATGGGGATTGTATTTGAAAATTGTCTTGTTATCGTCAATAATTTGTTCAAGATAAACAAGATAGTCAATTCTGTCTTTTATTTCGAAATAATATACTGATGATTCAAAAAGTTGTTTTTGCAATGAGCCTTTTAAGATGCGTCTGAATATCTTGTCGCGACTTTCAGTTAATACCTGACTCAAATCTTTTAGATATTGTAAACCTGCAAGATGAAAGAAATAATGTTCATTAAAAATAATCGAAAGTGAAATTGACTTGTTTTTCTTTCCTAGAACAATCTGATATTCGGTATCCAGCAAATCTTTGTATGTGTTGGCTGCTTGAAGAATATCTGCCATAATCCCACCTAAAAAAGAAAAAGCCCCGCGCCAATCGCGAAGCTTTCCGTATTCCATTTTCCTTCAACTGAACATGTCAGCCTACATCTGGCTTTTGGTAAATGGAGAACCGTCGTCAGACTTTGCAAAGCACAGCCCTTCCAGATTCTACACTTTGCTTTAAAACGCCTAACAGACACTCAAGTTGCCTGCCGCCTTGATTGGCAAGGACTTATCATTGCTAATATACAGCACATTCCCTGTGCAGTCAAGTAAAAGCTCACAAAGAAGGGTGAGGTGCTTTAAAATGTCAGCGTGGTTGCCTGCATGGTAGGCGTGTATGTAAGAAAGCATGGCTTAGAAATTCTTTTCGATATAATAAATTGTAGATTTTGTGCGCAAGAAAGGAAGCAGAAATGTATTCCAGCTTCAATATTCATGCGTTTATTATAGCATACAGAATAAAAAATTCAACATATCAAACCCGAAAGAACTTGATATGTGTAATATAGTATGTATAATAATACATAGGAGGTGCTTATGATGATGATGTCCGCAAGAGGCTCGTTTGAGCGAAGAGAAATTGTATCGGCGACACAACTTGTCCGCCAGTTTTCAAGTTTTATGACTGAGCTGAAAAATGCAACGCTCCGCAAGATTGCCATAATTCGAAACAATGAGATGGAAGCTGTTGTTCTTCCGATTTCGGAATACGAACGACTTCTCACGCTTTCAAAATCTAATTCTCAAAAGTCAATAAAAGATTATTTCGGCTCTATTTCTTCTGAGGATTCAGAGCAAATGGAAAATGCTGTGGCAGAATGTCGCAAGGTTGACTTGAATGAATGGTAAGCTTATCGACACAAATGTAATCATCCGATTTTTCAAAGGTGAGTCGGAGCTTTTTCCGCTTTTTGATGATTGTGAAAATCTTTATGTTTCTTCTGTTTCCCTTGGAGAGCTTATGTACGGCGCAGAACTTTCAAAAAAATCAGACTTCAACCGGGAGTGTTATTTTGAATTTTGCAATCAGCTGAAAGTCCTTTATGTGGATATGGAAATTGCCAAAATGTACGGTAAAGTAAAAGCCAGCCTGAAAGCAAAAGGTCGTCCGATTCCCGAAAATGACATTTGGATAGCGGCGACAGCCCTTGCCGGAAATCTTTCGCTTGTCACCGCCGATTCAGATTTCAAAAATGTGAATGGCCTTGTGATTGAAAATCTTGGCTATACACAAAATGCATAAAAATAAAACCCGTCACAAGGACGGGCTTAAAGCTTAAATAAGGAAAAAAGTCTACTCGAACAGTTTTCCAATAAGATATTCAGCGGTAAAGTTTCCCCAGTTTGCATTTGCGATGTTTACTTTTCCGCTTGTTGGATACTGATCTTTGGATTTTGTAATTTTACCGAGAAGCTTTAATGTAACTACGCTAGCAGCCCACTTCCCACTGGAAAGTTCTTTTTCAGTTTGGGCATAAACAAGAGATGTAAGTCCAGAGTCTGACGGGCTTACTGCCGCAATAATCAATTTTGAGCCGGATGTGTCATATTTTAAATACACATCTGTCAGATTTACTGTTTTACTTTCAGCAGTTCCTGTTGGTTTTGAAGTTGTATCTGAAGTGTCTGTATATTCATACCAAACATTGCCTGTTTCTTTCAGAATAAGAGCTTCGGCACTTGTTCCATCAGCACCGTCTTCGCCGTTTTTACAGCCTGTGAAAACAGCACTAGTTGCAAGCAAAAGTGCTGCAGAAATAATCATCAAAATCTTTTTCATTTAATAAAGTCCTTCTTAAAAAAAGCCCCGCAAGGAGGCGGGGTAAACGGTAGGAGAGAAAATTCTGTTTGCCGTTAGGTGAACAGAATTTTCTCGTTGCCACAAAAAATTACAGGAGGTAATTTTTTGTGCTAGAACTGATACTTAGCTGTCAGCTGAACGAACGCTTTGTCGTGATTCTCGCTGTCGGCCGTGAAGTTGTAGAACTCACCGTCTTTGTTGTTAGAGTAGAGGTAAACACCACGGAGAGCGAATGTGAGACCTTCCATGACATTGTACTCAATTTTTGGAGCGACCATGAACTCGTCATGCTCGATGCCCCAAATACCCTGAACTTCTGTAGTGAGCTTTTCATTGAGCCATTTGTCAGAAAGAAGAACGATGAGCTTGTTGCTTACATATTTGTCATCGCTCTTGTAGTCAGTGTCGTATTTTGCGTAGAGGCCATTTTCCTTGACGGCGTCTTTGATTTTGTCGCTGCCGAGGATGTATGTTCCGTTGTCCTGAACATTGAGGTTGAGGTTATGAAGAGGAATGTCGATGTCGAAACCAGCTACCCATGAAATTGAGTTGTTCTTAATCCATGGATTGTCACCGGCTGTATCTTCTGTGAGGTTGTAAGCGAATTCCCATCGTGTGTTGAGTTTCCATACGACGAAAGCAGCCTCAATACCGAAGACCTGCAACTGGTCATAGTTGAGGGAAGGAAGGGCAAACTTGTCTGTAACAGTGATTGTGCCATTTTCATACCATTCCTGAGCATGGTCACTGCAGACTTTATAAAGAGCGTCCTTCTGTGCAGCAGCAGTAATTGCAGAAGCATCAGTAAGGTCTACGGTATCACCTGTTACTGGAGATACATAAGATGTTAAACCGGCACTTGCAGCTGCTTGGTAAGCATTTCCCATTGTAGTTGCAAACGTTGTAATCTCGCTATTGTAGTTTGTAACAATTGTAGACTGATTTGTTGAATCAGCAGCATATGCAAGTACTGCATTTTTAATTCCGCTTTGTACAGAATCAATATAAGCGCCCAAGTTAGCTGATGGCTGTTTGTAGTGGCCGTAGTAGTAGCTTGCACCCCAGTCGATTCCGCCCAAAGTACCTGTCAAGCGAATACCTGCCTGACCGTATTTAAGTGAGCGGAGATTGTCCTCGTAAAGACTGTCTGCTGAGAAACTTGACATTGTTTGCAGACCGTCAACAAGTTTTCCATATTTTGATGAGTCAGTACTGTTAAGTGTTTTATCAAGATCAATAGCAGCATTGTGTTTTACGATTCCTGCAACTGTATTTGTAAGTTCCTGCTGTTTTGCAGGGTAGAGGAAGCTTTTCTCGCTTGCGAAGCGGTCTGCGGTCATCCATGGGGTGAAGATTCCCTCAAGCTTGAGGTTGTAATCCCATGAGAGGTTTGCTGTTGCTTTGAACATTACTTCGCTGATTCGGCGGTCAATGTAATCAGGGAAGATGAAGTCTGTGTAATCATTTGCGTTGAAGTTGTCGAGGACATGAACTTTGTCGCCTTTGCCCCAAACTTCCTTCATTTTACCGGCTCGAAGCTGGAATTTACCTTCTTTGAAGCTGCCTCCGAAAGAAAGCTCGTCGATGATGTCTTCCTGATATTTTTTGAGGGTTGATGGATTGAGCTTGAATTTGACATTTCCGCTTGTGTAATCTCCCTCGTAGTTGAACTCAAGGTTTGCGTGAGCGCCTGCATCGATAAGAGTTTTGCTGAAATCATAGAAAGAATCGTAGGCCTTGGTATCATAACGGCCTGTCTCCTTGTTTTTGGCTCCAATCCATGCCCTTGTGTCAGCTCCGACTTCACCGGTGATTGTTACGGCTGGAGAACTTGATTCCTCAAATCCTCCGCCGAAATCATCACTGCCGCCAGTCAGACTGTCTCCGCCAAAACCAAAATCCTGTGCGAATGTGAAAGAGCTGAGTGAGAGTGCTGCCAGTGTGAATAAAAGTTTTTTCATATTTTACTCCTTTTTATGCTGTCTGCTTATTTGGCTTTTCCCGTTTTGAGGTAGTCCTGAGTGAAGTATGCAGGTGAGATCGGACCGTCCATAATCGGGTTTTTGATTTCGAGGACTGTCTGTCGGCCAGTCTTCTCCGTTACGATTCTTGCCTTCATGCGCATGGGGTATCGTTTGCCAGTCTTTGATGTGAGCCAGAACCAGTCTTCTGTGGTGTATGTTTTAAGGAGCTGGTTGTCGCCTTTTTTGTCGAAATACTCGATTTTTGCAGGAAGGTAAGATTCCTTGTCGATGTACTGGATTCGGTATGAGTATTCGATGTCTGATTTTTTGTATGGAACAGACTTAATCTTCCAGCATTTGTATGTCTTTCCGCCAGGAACGGTGACAGTGACATCTTTTTCGAGCATTTCGTGCTTGTCCTCGTCTACATGGCGTACGCCCATGTCATTGTAGGTGAATTCACAGCCGACAAATGACTTGTAGCGGTCGCCGATTGGGATTCGTCGGGTTGTTTTGAGATCCGGCATGTAAATCCAGCGGTCATCGGCTCGCTTGTCACGCTCCTGCTGCAAGACTCGGGTGTTCTTCCTTTTTGCAGGTCCCTGAATTTCAAAAACAGTGTCTACGAGGCCTCCGTCTCGTGAGCGTCCATGCTGAATCATGGGCATTTCCTCGATGGCACCGTTTTTCTCAATGTTGTAAAGCATCATCATTGCAGTAGAAGTGTCCGGAACCGGAAGTGATGTTGATTTCTTTACGATATCGTAAGCTTCGTCTGCAAATGCTGAAGTAACTAATAACAGTGTTGATACTGTTGCGACAATAGTTTTTGTAAGTTTCATGTAGACTCCTGTTTTACGCAGTGCGTAGTAGATTAGCCGGCTAAAGGAAAACCGACCAGCTCATACTATAGCATTGTTAAAGATTATTTTCAATTCAATTTTATTCTATTTTTTATTTAGTCTGTCCCTCATAGTTTGGGACATTTGAATCTGTCACTTGTTTTCTTCGCTTAAGATTTCCTCTATGGTCTCCATGAGTGCCTTGAGAGTGACAAAGGAATCCTTGAGGCGTAATTTATAGAAGATTTGTGTTCCTTTCTTTAGTGGCTCGACTATCCCTGCATCCTTTAGGACTTTGAGATGGTGGGAGATTGCCGGGCGGGAGAGAATAGTCTTGCCGGAGAGGTCTGCGACATTGATTCCGTCAAGGCCGGCCGCAGCCAGGTCCAGGCATATCTTTTGTCTGGTGGCGTCGCCTAGTGCCGAGAAAATCGGAACGCAGTCCTTGAATTCCGCCAGGGCTTTTTCAATTTTTTCTGGGTCAATCATAGTTTGTTCCCTTTTTTGAAAGAAAAGTTTGCGAATACTTGAAATTAATATTAAAATATTTTAAGAATTCGCTTGACACTTTATGAAAGTGTTTGTATATTTGGTTTATCAGTTTAATTACTTAAACCAATATACACGATTCTTCATTGAATTGCAAGAGGAGATGTTACATGATTAGGAAGATGCTTAAATGCTCATGGCTCGTAATTGTCCTGAGCCTTGCAATCACTGCATTTTTCGGCTGGCAGCTTCGCAAAATCTCTATTGAGAACACTGTGCGAATGTACATGCCGCAAAATTCTGAGTCTTACCAGCGCATGCTCAAGGCAGAGGAAGACTACGGAAGCATGATGGTGCTGGGAATCTCGCTGGAGACAAGCGGGGAGACTATCCTTACACCTGACTATATTCAGATAGTTCAGAAAATCACCGACCAGATTGGTGATGTCGAGTATGTAGAGAGCATCGACTCTCTTGCCAACATGGATTTTATCGTTGGCGAGGACGGAAGCCTCAAGGCATCAAGCATTTTGGGTGAGGATTACAGCGGAAGCCCGGAAGATATCGCCGGCATCAGGCAGCGCCTCATCGACTGGCAGGAAATGTACAACCGCGTTCTCATCACTGATGATGGCCGGGCAACACAGATGATGATTACCCTGGAACCGAAGAACGAAAAGGGCGAGATGCTCAACTCTACCAACCAGATGTATGCCCTGCACAAGATTCAGGATATCTGCGAGAAGGAGCTTGAGGGGTCTGACCTTGAGGTCCGCTATTTCGGCGACCCTGTTTTGAGCGACAACGGTTACAATTTCATGGTTCGTGACCTCCTTATCCTCATTCCTTTCGTTGCCCTCGTAGTCCTTCTTTCTTTGTATTTCTCATTCCACACATGGGGCGGAACTCTTCTTCCATTGATTACGGTCCTTATGTCTACGGTATGGTCTGTTGGCCTTATGTGTATGTTCAAGGTAACGTTCACAATCATCGGAAGCGTAATTCCGGTCTGTCTCGTAGCTTGTGGTTCTGCATACGGTATTCATGTTCTCACGCACTATTACATCGGTCTTGATAAAATCGAGGGTGAGATCACTAAAGAAAAACATATCGGCGCAATTGAGTTCGGTCTCAAGGATGTATGGGTTGCTGTAGTCCTTGCTGGTGTCACAACCGTCGCAGGCTTTATCTCTAACATCACAAGCCCGATTATGCCGCTCAAATCATTCTCTGTATTTGCGGCCGCCGGTGTCGTATTCTCTCTTCTCCTCTCAATGACTTTTATCCCGGCTATGCTTTATGTCACTCCGCTCAGCCGTGTCGCTAAGAGAAAGGAGAATAAGGGCGGAATCTCTGAAAAAATCAGAAAGCGCCTTGAGCGGGAGCTTGTCCGTCGTGGCGGTAAGACTTCTGAGGAAGCAACGGGTTCTACCCTCTATGCGGTCTATCACTTCTTCTCTGGAACGAAACCAAGGCTCATCATTTCCACAGCCATTGTTCTTATAGCAGGTTTGGTCGGATTCAAGATGCTCGTCGTTGACACAGCCCTGGTAAACTACTTCCCCAAGGACTCGAAATTCCGTCAGGACATCGCTTATGTTGACGAGTATCTTGCAGGCTCTAACACCCTCTATCTTCTTGTAAGCGGTGAGGAAAAGGATGCCAGTGAGACTGCTGCAGAGGCTGTCTCTGACACAGCTGCTGATTCAATCGCAAGTGATTTTGACTTTAGTACTACAGAGGCTTCTGCTGATTCAATCGCATCCGACTTTGATTTCAGCTCAAGTGATTCTTCTGCTGATTCTGTGGCATCTGACTTTGATTTCGGGGAAGCTTCAGGAACTGCTGGGGATGACTTCGGTTTTGGAGACGCTGCAAATGCTGACGGCTCTGCTTCAGACGAGGCTCCAAAACAGTATTACATGCTCACAAATCCTGAAATCCTCAAGGCTGTTGACGGAATGCAGGAGTATCTTCTTGCCCGCCACGAGGGAATCGGAAAAATGGTATCTTTCACCACATTCCTCAAACGAATGAATCAGGTTATGAACGCTCCTGTGGATGACGAGACTCTTAATTCAAAATTGACTGTCCAGGAGATGCTTGAGTACCTCCACAAGGCTTATATCTCTGCTGGCGGTGACAAGGCAAAAGTTGATGATGTCATCGAGGAACTTGAAAAGCAGCTCAACTTCAACGGCTCAGCTTACTACGAGATTCCTTATGATGTTTCAAAATATCCTGTCGCAAGCCGTGAGGAGCTCGGGGATTTGATTACCCAGTATCTCTACCTTCTTTCAAGCGATCAGATTCAGCGTTTTGCCAACAACATGACTATGCCTACAGCAATCCGAACACAGGTTCAGCTTCGCACCCACTCAACTGACGAGACTGCCGCAATCATCAAGGATGCTCAGGTTTATGCCGCAAAACACTTCCCGAAAGGATACAAGCTTGAGGCAACCGGTAACGGTGAGATGGAATATACAATGACAAAGATGGTCGTTGACAGCCAGAGCGTAAGTATCGCTCTCTCTCTGGCAATGGTCTTCCTTATCATCTCCATTTCATTCAAGTCGCCGCTGGCAGGTATTATCGGCGCTATCCCCCTTGCGATCACGATTCTGCTTAACTTCATGGTTATGGGCTATTTCGGAATCGCACTTGACCTTTGTACCAGCATTATCGCTTCGGTTGCAATCGGTGTCGGTATCGATTACACGATTCACTTCATGGAGACCTACAGGGCACAGCGCGCTCTTACGGATGTCCTTGAGGTCGTAACAAAGAACACATTCAAGACAAGCGGAAAGGGTATCCTTACCAACGCAATCGCCGTGGGACTCGGTTTCTGTGTTCTTCTGTTCAGCCGCTTCATTATCCTTCGCTACATCGGTGCCCTTGTTGCTGTGGTAATGTTCACAAGCTCTACGCTTGCAATGACAGTAATTCCAGGCCTTTTGAACGCCTTTGACCCTAAATTCATGTGGCCAAAAGAAGAAAAAGAACTCTACGCTAAGAGAATGGCAGAAGAGAAGAAAAACTAAATAACCGAAAGCCAGTTAATTGGTTTAATATTTTGAACGGATAAAACAAATACTAGGAGGTATTTCTATGAAACTTACAAAAAAACTTACAGCTGTTGCAGTCGCTCTTCTTGTCGGGGCATCTGCTTTCGCAATTGATGGAACTGAGGTTATGACTAAGGTTTATGACCGCCAGAAACCTGACTTCTCAAAGGCTGCCGTTCAGGTTGTTCTTTCAAAGGACGGAAAGGTTGAGGAAACCCGAAATGTAGGCGAATTGGGCCGCTGCAAGAACGGTCTTTCTGATGTATATATGATTTTCTTGACACCAGCTTCTGTAAAAGATACCCGCTTCCTTGCAAAAGAGAATGAGGGAAAGGATGATGACAAATGGATTTATCTTCCTACACTCAAAAACTTCCGCCGTGTAGCTGCATCTGATGGCTCAAAATCATTCGTCGGAACAGATTTCAGCTACGATGATATGAGCACACGCAAGGTCGAGGATGACACGCACGAGCTTTTGAAAGAGAGCGAGGACAAGGGCAACTTCAAGGATCTTTATGTCGTTAAATCAACCCCAAAAGACCCGAAATCAAGCCAGTATTCTTACAGAATCTCATGGGTTACAAAAGATGCCTGGATCCCGACCTACATCGAGATGTATGACAAAAAAGGCAAGCTCCTCAAAGTCAATGAGATTAAGGCTCTCAAAAAAGTACCGGGAACTAACAACCGTGTTTACAATGTCCCTATGGAGAATGTCATGACAAATGTTCAGACAAAACATGCGACATCAATGAAGATGGTAAACATCACTGTTGACCAGCCCTTGCCAGACAGAACATTCACAACTGACTACTTGCTGAATGGTAAATAACAAATTTCAAACAGAAATAGTTTGATAAAACAAAAAAGGTGGTCTCCCGTCGGGAACCTGCCATAAAACTCGCGGTGAACAAGTTCAAGCGAGTTTGACGCACAAATGTGCTAAGCAGAACCCCGACTACGACCACCTTTTTTGCATTTTCGGGCTTTGTGTTTGAATTTTGCGATTTTTGCATAGATGGGGTCTTTGTGTTATACTTTCCTTATGAAAAAAATAAAGGCCGTTCTTTTTGATATGGACGGGGTGCTTCTTGATACTGAGTCGGTCTGCGAGATTTGCTGGGCCAGGGCGGCTGACGAAATTGGCCTTAAAAATATTCACGAAATTTTCATGCAGTGCGTCGGTCGTAACCGTGCCGACACAACTCGTCTTCTTACGAATTACCTTCCTTCGGAAAAGGCTGCTTTCGATTTCCGGGAGAGGGCAGGCGAGCTCTTTGATGTCGTCTGGCATGAGCAGGGGCTTAAAAAAATGCCATTTGTCTCTGAATGCCTTGAATCCCTGAAAAAGGCTGGATTCCGTCTGGCCGTGGCAAGCTCCACCAGGGCGATAAAAGTTCATCCCCAGCTAAAAGAAGCCGGAATCTTCGACTACTTTGAGACAATCACGACCGGTGACATGGTAAATCACTCTAAGCCGGATCCAGAGATATATTTAAAGTCAGCTTCTTCACTGAATCTTCTCCCCCAGGAATGCGTGGCAATCGAGGACAGCCCAAACGGAGTTCGCTCGGCTTTTTCTGCCGGTATAAAATGCATCATGGTCCCGGATTTGATTCAGGCAGACGAAGAGATGAGAGAAAAGGCCTGGAAAATCCTCAAGGACCTTAACGAGGCTTCAAACTTCCTGATTTCGGGGGAGTGTCGTGATTAAAAAAACGGCTTCCTTCTTAAAAATCTTTCTGACATCTCTTACTTCCCTCTTATTGTTTTCCTGTGGCTCTTCAATGGAAATAGTCCCGCAAAGTGTCGTTCGTCTTGCTGACGATGTGACTCCTCAAATGCTTGAGCCTTCCTTCTGGATTTCCAGGTCGAAAAATCCTTTTGAAATCAGGATGAGCCGGGAAGAGATTGCAGCCTGGAACCGTGAGAACAGGAAAATCTCTCTTTCCGGATCTGATTTTTATATAGTCTCAGACCTCAGAAAATTCGATTCCGTGATTTCTGCCGGCGAAATAAGAAACGCCCTAATCCGCTACAAGGGCAAAATCAAATGGTACAAAAAAGTCAGCACTAAAAATGGGGAGACCAGCAGGGAACTTACAAGCAGGGACTGGAAGGAAATCTTTGATGCCATGAACTACTCTAAACTCGGCACTTACGCCTATTTTGCGGGCGGCGAGCTTGATTTTGACGAGTACGAGAATGATTTCCCGGTTAGAAAGGCAATCTGTGTACGCCGTACGGACATGAGGCTCGTTCCTGACAATACTTTCTACACCGACGATGAAGATTACTGGTATGATGACATAGCCCAGAACTCCGGGATTCAGATGAACGAGCCGGTACTTGTTTTCTGGGAGAGCCGTGACGGAGAATGGCTTTTCGTAAAATCGATTTACTGCACCGGCTGGGTCAGAAAGAACGATTTCGCCTTCTGCACCGACAAAGAATTCGAGCGCTATTTTGACTATGCCGAAAAAGACCCGCTCACTTTCATAACGATTACGGAAGACCGTTACAAGCTTCCTGCTGAGTATGCTCTTGCCTGCGATGACGAGGATTTTAAGGAAATCCCGGAGCTTTTCATGGGAACATATCTTTTTACGGTAGACTGGAATCAGTATTTGTTCGAGAACGCCTTTGCAGAACGAAAGCCATATTCAAGTTTTATAGTCGAAATTCCTTACAGAAAAAAAGACGGAAGCCTTGGAATCTCTTATGCTTCTCTTCCTTCCGGTAAGGCTACGCTCGGTCTTTTGGATTACACGACCGCAAATGTAATCAATCTTGCATTCAAGCCTCTTGGGGTCAGATACGGCTGGGGGGGAATGGCTGATTCCCGTGACTGCTCGGAGTACCTCAAAGACATTTTCCGCTGTTTCGGTTTCGATTTCGGGCGCAACAGCCGCAGCCAGCTTGCCATGGCAGGGAAAACTTTGAGCCTTGAAAAAAAATCCCCTTCATCAAAAAAATCGGTGCTCTCATCCCTTGAGGCCGGAACTGTCATGGGCTTTCCGGGGCATGTCTTTATGTATCTCGGAAGGGTCGGCGGAAAAAATTATGTAATCAGTGCGCTTGGTGCTTATTATAAGGATGATGATGAATACGATGACATTCTGAACCTTACGAAAATCAGCGCAAATTCAGTGAGCATCAATACCATCGAAGAATACCGCAAGAACGGAAAAGACTGGCTTGAGATGCTTACGAAGGTAAAAAAACTCCTGCCTGACGGAAGCTGGGAAGAGGAGAGGGTCACATTGAATCCAGACTGGAAATATGCCTCTTTCTCAAAAATCAATTCCGGCTCTTCCCTTCTTTACAGGGCAAAACAAAATCGAAAGAACATCGTCGTTGCCGTGAATGCAGGGCACGGAACCAGGGGCGGCTTCCTCAAAAAAACATTCTCCCACCCCGACAAGTCTCCGAAAGTTACAGACGGAACGACCGCTTCTGGTGCTGTCGAGTCAATAGCCGTTAGCGACGGAATGAGCTTCGTTGACGGAAGGACTGAAGCCGAGGTAACTTTGCGTACGGCCCGTCTTTTAAAGAATCTTCTTCTAAAAAAAGGCTTTGATGTCCTTATGATTCGGGATGATACGGATACCCAGCTTGATAATGTCGCCCGGACTGTAATCTCCAACAACTGCGCAAATATCCATGTCACAATTCACTATGACCTGGACAGGCAGAATGAGGACAAAGGCTGCTTCTACTGCTCAATCCCTGAGGAAATAAAATATCTTCCGACTGTAAAAAAACACTGGAAGGAAAGCGAGAGGCTGGGTGACTGCCTTGTTCAGGCCCTGGAGGCGAAAGAACTTAAAATCTATGGTGACGGAAAACTTGATACTGACCTGACTCAGACAAGCTACAGCACGATTCCGACTGTCGATATAGAGCTTGGAAACCAGCATACGGACACAAAAACAGCGGCTTTGCGGAAAAGGGCTGAGGCTCTTGCAGAAGGAATTGAAAATTTCCTTAAATCTATGTAGGATATTTAAAATACTAAACGGAGTTTTTTATGGCAAAGACATCTATCGCATGCATCGCTTTTGACGGAGAAAAAGTATTGATAGCTCACCGAAATCCCACAGGCCAGATGGGCGGCCGCTGGGAATTTCCCGGTGGCAAGGTTGAGGATGGCGAGAGTGACGAGATTGCTATTGTCCGTGAATTTGAAGAAGAATTCGGAGTAAAGGTCACTGTAGGTGAGAAAATCGCCGAGACCTTTTTTATGCACAACGGCCAGCAGGTTGCCCTTCATGCTTATGCGATTACTCTTCCTCATGACGGAATCGCACAGAAGTATGTCCTTACCGAGCACACAGAGTACAAGTGGGCTATGCCTGCCGAAATTCCTACCCTGAGTTTCGTTGACTCTGACATGCTCATTTATCCAGATGTAGTGAAGTGGATTGCAAGCAAAAAATGATTCGAAAAATCCGATTCCTGCCACTTTTATTAATTCTTTCGCTTGTCCTTGCAGTACTTTCTTCCTGCAAAAAAAACAACGGCCAGCTTGAAATGCCTAAGATTGCACCGGAAGAGCTTTCTCCCCGGATTGAGTGGGCTTTGATTTCTGACCCCTATGTCGCATGCCGGAAAGAGGCAGACTATGAGTCTTCCACGATTGCCTCATTCCGCAAGGGCGAAATCTACGAAATTACAGGAAACTGCACTATTGTCCTTGACAAGGGGTCTGAGGACGAAACAAAAGAAAAATGGTATGCCCTGGGTGACGGCTGGGTTCCGTCAAGTGCCGTAAAAGTCTATTCCAACAAACTAAAAGCCGAGCAGGCGAAAAAGCTTTTAAAATAAATAAACCACAGATTACACAAATTACACAGATTATCAGAACTTTTAATCTGTGACATCTGTGTAATCTGTGGTTAAAAATCTTAGCCCAATATTATCTTTGCAGCTTCTTCCACGGAAATCTCTGCGAACTGCTCTCGGGTCTGCAAGTTTTTAAGCGTTACGGCATTTTTTTCGGCTTCGTTTGAGCCAATCAGGATTCCCCATTTGATTTTCTTTGCGTCGGTTACGGCGTACTGCTGATTCATTTTTTTTGCCTCCGGGAAAACCTCGACTTTTACGCCCTTTTCCCTCAGCTGAGCCGCGACTTTCTGGTACAATACGACGAGATTCTTGTCCATGCAGAAGATTTCCGCATCGAGATAGCTTCCTCTTGCTTCGATTTTTCCCAGCTGCTCAAGGCCTGCGATAAGGCGGTCAAGGCCGATTGAGGCTCCGACTCCAGGCAGCCTTGTTTTTGTGTAAAGGCCTGCAAGGTTGTCGTAGCGGCCGCCAGAGCAGACAGAGCCGATTGACGGAAGTTCGTTGAGGAAGGTTTCGTAGACGACTCCTGTGTAGTAGTCAAGGCCGCGGGTGATTGATGGGTCGAGAACATAAGTGGTCTCAATTCCGGCTGCCTTCATCATCTCGTAGATTTCTTTCATTCGGATTGAGTCTTCGCTTTCGCCACCGCTCATTTCGGTAATCATTTTGAGGGTTTCTTCGAAAGAGCCGGCCCCTGCTATGTATTTTAAAATCTCTGCGGCTTTTTCTTCGCTTGAAGTGTATTCGATAAGCTCTTTTTTGACTTCTTCTTCGCCGACTTTGGCAAGCTTATCCACTGAGCGCAAAATGTCCTCGCTCTTTTCAGCGGCACCGAGCTTTGCAAGGAAGCGGTTGAAAATTCCCCGGTGGTTTACATGAATCGTGATGTCTTTTACACCGATTTCTGCCAGGGCAGAGCGCATAATGCTCAAAATTTCAAAATCGCTTGCGGCACTGTCACTTCCCACCGTGTCGATGTCGCACTGAACGAACTCACGGTAGCGTCCGGCCTGGGGTTTTTCTCCACGCCAGACTTTTGCGATGTGGTAGCGCTTGAAAGGAAAGTAAAGCTCAGACTCGTGCTCGGCGGTAAAGCGGGCAAAAGGAACTGTGAGGTCGAATCTCAAAGCGACATCTCTTTTTCCGTTGTCAAGGAAGCGGAAAACCTGTTTTTCGGTCTCTCCGTTTGATTTTCGGAGGAGAATTTCTGAATATTCGAGCACCGGAGTGTCAATCGGAACGAAGCCGTATGAGCGGTAAACGCCGGTGATTTTTTCCATTAAATCTGTACGGACAATCTCGCT
>CAMOEE010000038.1 GCA_946611835.1 uncultured Treponema sp.
ATGTCACAATCTGGGGCAAAACAGCCGAGAATCTTCTTCCTTATCTCAAAAAAGGCAAGCAGATTTGTGTCGAAGGCTACCTCAAGCAGGATCGCTGGCAGGACAAGACAACAGGGCAGCAGAGAAGCAGCGTATCAATCGTTGCTAACAATGTTCAGCTTTTAGGCGGAAACACGGGAAATGGTGGCGCTCAGGCGTCCGGGGGTTATACACCGAAATTCCAGCCACAGCAGCAGAACAGCTTCGCTCCGAGTAATTATATTCCTGATTACGGCGACCAGAGCTTTGGCGGTCCTGGCGACGGCGGATTCCCGGAAGACATTCCATTTTAATTTATAGGAGAACACTATGTCAGACGAAGTTACAAACGAAGTCGAACTTAAAGTAGATACACAGGGCGCATCTGAAGGCCGAGACGGTGAGGAAAAAGGCGCTCGCGGCAAAGGCAAAACATTCTTCCGCAAGAAGGTTTGCCGATTCTGTGCCAACAAAGCAAAAATTGACTACAAAGATGCAGACGGTCTCAAACGCTTCACAACAGAGCGCGGCAAGATTCTTCCACGCCGCATCACTGGAACTTGTGCAAAACATCAGCGTGAGCTTACAGTCGCTATCAAACGCGCTCGCAACATCTGCTTGTTGCCATTCGTAACAGAGTAAGGAAGGGGAAGGTAAAATGAAAGTTATTCTTTATACAGATGTTAAACACCTTGGAGAAATGGGCGATGTTAAGAATGTTGCTAACGGCTATGCCCGCAACTTCCTTTTCCCACACATGTATGCAGTTCCATACAATGATCAGACAGTAGCTTACTTCGAGTCTCGCAAAGAGGAAATCGAAGCTCGCAAAGAGCAGAAGCGAAAGGACGCTGCAAGCCTCAAAGACAAGCTTGAAGCTCTCACAGTTGAGCTCAAGGTTCCAGCTGCTGGAAACGGCAAGCTCTTCGGTTCTGTTACTTCACTCACAATCTCTGAGTTCCTTGCTAAGAACGGTTTCGACATCGAGCGCAAACGAATTGAGATTCCTGGTAACTCAATCAAATCTGTAGGAAACTACCACTGTACAATTCACCTTTACGAGGCTTCAAACGCTGAGGTAAAGATTTCTGTAGTTGCACAGGAAGAAGAAGCTGCTAAAAAAGCAGAGCCAAAAAAAGCTAAGGCTGCTGAGGCAGAGGCTCCTGCTGAAGAAGCAAAAGCTGAGTAATTCGAATACAAAAATCCTTCCATGGATCTTTATATTCGTACGAGAATTTTCAGGACGATTTTCAGCCTGAAAATTCTCTCTCACTAAAACCTTGCATCCATGCAAGGCTTTTTTTTTGGAGAGGAATATGGATTCTGTTTTGAAAGATACAATTCCGCCGCATAATGACGAGGCGGAGAGGGCGACTCTTGGTGCTATTCTCCTTAACTGGGAGTCTGTAAGCTCGATAGCATCACTTTTGCGTGCTGAGCATTTTTATAATCAGCAGAATCAGGTTATTTTCCATGCCATGATGAGGCTTTTTACCAAGGGAGAGACCTGCGATACTCTTTCTCTGGTTGAAGAGCTGACAAGGACAGGTCAGCTTGACGCTTCAGGTGGCGCAAGTTACATCGCATCCCTCACTGATGTGGTTCCGACAGCCGCAAACATCGAATACTATGCCAGAATTGTCTTTGAGCGGGCCACAAGGCGAAGCCTCATCAATGTGTCTCAGGAAATCAAAGCCTCGGCTTTTGACGAGACAAGGGACTCAAAGCTAATCCTTGAGGATGCCGAAAAAAGGATTTTTGAGCTTGCCGACAACGAGCAGACTACTGTAGTTCACTCAATGGGTGACATTGTTCCTCTCACCGTCGATATGATTGAGAAAAACTACAGGAACAAAAATACATTCGTCGGAATTCCGTCCGGATTCTCCATGCTCGATGGCATGACATCAGGCTTCCAGAAAGCTGAGCTTATAATAATCGGTGCCCGACCTTCAATGGGTAAGACAGCCCTTGCCCTCAACATGATGGAGCATATCGCCATCACAAAAAAGATTCCCTGCGGTTTCTTCTCTTTGGAAATGTCCCATGTTCAGATCGGCCAGCGACTCCTGTCTCAGAACGCGCGTATTGCCGGAACAAAGCTCAGGAATGGTATGCTCAAGCTGGAGGATTTCCAGAAACTTAACGATGCGGCAGGCCGCTGCTATGATGCTCCCCTTTACATCGTTGACACGCCGAACATGCAGCTCATCGATTTGAGGGCGATGGCAAGGCGAATGAGAACGAATCAGAAAGTAGAGATTATTTTTATCGACTATATCGGTTTGATTGCAACGGAGAATTCTGCGGCTCCGGTTTATGAGCAGGTGAGTGAGATTTCAAAATCACTGAAGGCCCTTGCCCGTGAGCTTAACATTCCGATTGTAGCCCTCTGTCAGGTCAGCCGTGATGCCGAAGGAAACGAGCCGAGCCTTAACCAGCTCCGAGGTTCCGGCTCCATCGAACAGGATGCGGATGTCGTCATGTTCATTCACCGTGAGCGAAAAAAACAGGAGGACGGCGAGGCAGAGCCTGTACAGGATGCGAAAATTATCGTCGCTAAGCAGCGAAACGGCCCTATCGGTGATGTTCCGCTCCTCTTCCTCAACTCAATCACCAGGTTTGAGAACAAAGCCAACAGCGATGATTAAGATGATGGTTGAATAAAAAGACATAAAAGAAGAAAGCCCCGGTCATTTTTATGACCGGGGCTTTCTCTTTACCATATTGATGATGGTTTATTCTTATTTTGCGTCATAGAGATTTGAGGCTGCGGCCCCGGCTCTCTGAAGTGCATTTCTTGAATCAGGAGAAGACTCTGGAGAAATGCTTGAAAGATCAGAGGGATTAAGGATAATCGGCGCACCATTAGAGTCGGTGACCATGATTCCTTTTGCAGTGACAGTGATTGGGGTAGCGGCCTTTACCTTTACCTTAGAGCGGAGCTGGTTCTCCACATTGGCGTTGAACTTTCCGATATAGAAATCGCTTCCATCCTGGATTGTACAGAAATAGCTTCCTTCCTTTTCGACGAGGACTGAAAGCTCTGAAAGCTTTTCGGCACTCTCAGCAACAATCTCAAGGTTCTTCTTGTCGATTGCGACCAGTTTTACCGCTCCCGCACCGATATTTGTTCCGGCGATTGCGATGAAGCTGTCAGTTTCCTCGTAGACCGTTCGGCCACGGATTACTGTGACAGGAGATTCTTTGATTACACTTCCGTCCTGGGCGTTCATCTTTACGATTTCGCTTGTGATACCGGCATCATCGATTGTCTTAAGACCATAAATGACATTCTCGCCCTCGCTTTTCTTAGACTCGGCAATAAGCTCCTGCTGGTCCTTTGCGATTGCAGTTCGCTCTTCCTGGGCCTCGCTTCGCTTCTGGTCGGCTGCGGCCTGTGCGCTGTCAGCCTGAGACTGAGCTGCATCTGCGCTCTGAGCCTGCTCCTCGGTTTTCTGTGACTGTTCGTCAGCCGCCTGCTGGGCGCTACTGGCTTCCTGTTGGGCGCTCTCGGCCTCTTTCTGGGCACTCTCAGCTTCTTTCTGGGCGCTCTCGGCCTCTTTCTGGGCTTCTACAGATTCCTGCTTAGCGTCTGCGGCCTCTTTTTGAGCCTGCTCGGCGTTCTGCTGGGCCTGCTCATCCTTAGGATTTGCCCTGGCTTCTTTTTTGGCCTCTTCAGCCTTTTTCTGAGCCTCGGCGGCCTCAGCCTTTGCTTTTTCTGCGTCTGCGGCGGCTTTGTCAGCCTCGGCTTTTGCTTTGGCGGCATCTGCGGCGGCTTTGTCTGCATCTGCCTTTGCCTGGGCTGCGGCGGCATCAGCCTCGGCCTGCTTTTTCTGCTCTTCGGCTAGCTTTGCCTTTTCTTCATCGGCTTTTGCCTGAGCGTCGTCAGCCTTTTCCTGGGCGTTGTCAGCCTCACGCTCTTTTATGTCTACCATGCCTTTTCGGGCGTCGATTCCCTTGTCTTCCTCGCCCTGCATTGACTTGACGACCTGCTTGTCAGAGATGACTGAGGTATCGATTGTGCTCAGTCCGCCGGCAAGGTCAGAGAGAGGAATCACTATCTGGGTGTTTCCGGGCCATTCCTCATAATTTGTAGAGAGACCTACGATTGATGAAGAAAGATTCTTGATTACGATTTCCTTGTATCTTGACTCGAAATACTGAAGGTTGCCACGATAAACCGCATTGTAAACAGTTACGAAGGTTGCGATTGTGTCTGCATCTTTTGAAGAATAGCCATAAGCTGTCTCGAGGTAGGCCGAGATGATTCTTCGCAAGTTTGTGATGTGGTCAACAGTAGCGTTCTTTCCGATGATGAAGATGTCAGCGTCGAATTTTCCTGTAGTTCCGTCAACGGCATGAATCACTGAATATCGGTTCTTGTCTCCGACTGTTCTTGCCGTCGTAAGATTTGATTTTACATTGTTTCCAAGCTGTGAGCCTATCGCACGAATCTGCTGGATAGTGTTGATTACAGAATGCGGGCCAGAATAATTGCGGAATACGATTTCATTTGCAGCACCAGCGCTTTGAATCTCGCTTCGGTCAACTTCAAGTGCACTGAGGCCAGCTAAAGCCGAAAGCACAAGAAGCATTGTTACGATTTTTTTTAGAACTTTTTTGTCGTTCATTAAATCCTCCTTTAAAGAACGCTTAATTATATCATAAAAACTTTCTAAATGCCACAAATTGCGACAATCAGAATTTATTTTTTCTCCAAATCAATCATTTTTGTGAGGATAGTGCGGGCATAGTCCCGGACATTCTTGTCATACTGAGGATAAAAAAGATGGGAGATTATGTTCTTTCCCTGCTTGTTCAGTGCCGGCCTGCCCATGTAACGGCAAATCTCGTAGGTCGAGTCGCACACAGCCCTTAAGAGGGTGCTCTCCGAAGGCTGGATCCTGCCCATTACGAGTTTTTCGAGGGCGGAAAGCATCTGTCCGCCCTCATCGTAGCCCGCATTTCCGGCTGAGGCGATTACGGAAAGAAGCTGGCCTGAGTCAAGATTGCTCTGCAAAAGGCGGGCGAAAAGCACGGAGAATTCCCGGCTCCCTGTCTTTCCCATTAAGTATAGAAGGTTCTGTGTGTAGACCGCATTCTCAGAGAAGAAATTTGAGTGTCCCTGACTTGAGAAAGCAATCTGGGTGGCAAATGCATTTATGTAGTTTTCAGCTTCGGTCTTTAAAAGCGTGAGGTATTCTTTTTCTTTTGCACCGTAATCACCACTCTTAAAAGCCTTCGAAATCTCTGCCATCTTTTCGCTATCCAGGGGCCTGATTCCAAGCTCGGCGCTCACCGGGTCGTATTTTATGGAAGGAATGTAAGAGATTGACTTTAGCTTTGAGCTGATTATCCTTGATTTTGTGGTCTGGTTCATGAGAAAAGCCTTCATGGTCCAGTCTTTCATACAAAGGATCAGATAATTCTTATTGGTGTAGAAAAGAGAGCTCCAGCTTGATGATTTGGGAAGGCTGGCGGCGTACATAATTGTGCCGTCCTCAAGGAATTCGCAGGCAGTGTAGGCACCGCTGATGAAATAGCCTGACTGGGTAGCACGGGCAAGCTTGAAGTCTGAGGGAGCGATCTGTCCTACCTGAAAGCGTTTCAGAATCTTTCCGTCTGAGGCACGCACGATTACTGTCTCGGTTTTGCTTCCATTCTGAAAAAAGAAGGCTGCGTTGGAGCTTCCTGCTGAGTAGCAGATTTTAAAAGCCCCCCTGCTGTTGCCGGAGCCGTTCACCCATTTTGTGCCGGCCTCACCGTTTTCGACAGTAACCAGGCCCACTGAGCCGTTTGAGAGGGAAACGAGAACGCCCTTGTCACAGCTTTCGCAGGAAGAAAGGGTTGCCGTAAAGGTTATATCCTCAAGCTTTTCTCCAAATGGGGAGAATCTTTTTGCGACAGTCTGATTGTTTCTGGCCTTTTTAAGGAAAAGGAGCAGGCTTCCGTCATCAAGCACTGAAATAGGCAGGTTTCCGACTTCCTCGATGTCATCGATCCACTTGCGTTTTCCGTCAAGACCGAAACAGGCTATGGCTTTATTCCCCCGGACAAAAACCCTGCCGTCACGACCGACCACAGGAAAATCCGTGATTTTAAAGGGACATTTGGCACTCCAGAGAGTTAGGCCTGAAGGATTCACCAGGTTGACCGTGGAGCTGTCTGTCACCACATAAAGAAAGTCACCAAAAGAAGCCAGATAGGGCGAGGGGCGGCCCTTGATGCTTCTCTGCCAGATTACAATGCCAGAATTCGTGCAGGCTGAAAGGAGGCGGCCGTCGCTCAGAAGGGCGATTCCGTAGGAAGTCTCAATGCAGGGAGAGACGGCGTTTCCGCCGATTACGGCCTGCCAGCTTGGCTCCTGACGCGCAAGGTCGGCGGAGCGCAAAGGGGAATTTGCAGAGAGCAGGGAGCAGGGAGCAGGGAGCAGGGCAAGGAAAAATGCCCGCAAGATGAGGATTCTTGATTTGATGAAAACTTTTTTTATAAGGAATCTGCTCATTTTTTTACTCTGTGTACTCGAAACATGCTAAGGATTCTATGTGGGCTGTGTGAGGGTAGAAATCAAGAAGATACAATTTTGAAAGATGATAGCCTGACTTTACCAGAAAGGAAGCGTCCCGGGCATGGGTGCTGGGATTGCAGCTGACAGAGCGGATCTGGGGAATTTTTGAGCGGCAAAGCCACTTGCAGACTTCTTTTTCCATTCCGCTTCGGGGAGGGTCGATGACCACAGCCTCAAAGGAGCCGTTCTGAGCCATGTAATTGTCGGCGCTGTATTTAATCCAGTTTTCGCCAGAAAGACCGAAACTCTCGTGTTTTTTTCCAAGAAGATTCTGCTCTGCAAAGACTATGGCGTCCCTGTTGTGCTCGACCAGACAGACTTTGTCGAACAAATCAGCGAGGAAGACTGAGAAAGTCCCGCAGCCAGAATACATGTCGAGGACATTGCGTCCGCCCATATTTCGTGTGACTTCGGAGATTGTCTTTTCAAGAACCTCAAGGTTTGACTGGAAGAAGCCCTGAACATCAAAGGCGATTTTTTTACCGAGAATCTCGACCTCACAGCGGTTATTCTGATTGAGCGTGGTACCGGCAAAATGGCGGTTCTGCTGAAGACGGAGCTTTTCTTTTTTCTTTGAGCTTGCTCCCTGAATTTTGATTTCTCTTGATGTCCGCTCCCTCTCTTCGGCTATGATTACCTTTGAGTCAGAAGAAATGCGCCCATCACCAAAAATGTGGATACGACCCCTCGGACGCTCTTTTTGCGGGGTGGTTTTGAGATATTCGTTTAATTCTTTTGTGACAATGGGGCAGTTTTCAAGATTTACGATTTCATTTGATTCTTTTTTGTTGAAGCCGCCGTCAGTGAGCTGGATTCTTGAACGGTAATTTTTATCGCTGCCTGAAATTACCTCGATTTGGGGTAGATTTTCGATTCCTTCCCGCTCAAAACATTCTTTTAAGATTGATTTTCGGAGTTCTTTTTGATATTCACTGTTGATGTGCTGCATGTTACAGCCGCCGCAAGTGCCGTAAAGAGGGCAGAAAGGCTGGACCCGGTGGGGGGAAGGGGTGATGATTCTGACGATTTTTGCAAGGTCATAGTCACGGAAGGACTTAGTGACTTCAATTTCAAGCTCCTCACCGGGAAGTGCAAAAGGAATGAAAACATTTTTCCCGTTGACCTGGGCAAGACAGTCGCCCCCAGAGACCATTTTCTGAACAGTAACGATTCGGCTCATTCAAAAGATTATAGCAGAAATAGTCTTCAGAGTACACAAGGCGGTTCAGCCCATGATTTTTCATTACAAAATTTCATAAATTATTAAAAAATTCTTAAATTTTCCTTGCAAATACTTAAAATTGTGTTAACATATATTTAATTTCACTTGCAGGGGGATTCATAAATGAAATTCTTTACTTCTAACATACAAATTACCCCCCCCATCTATACAATAATATAGTACAAATAGTCTCTTTTTTTCTCTCATGAATTATGCCTGTATCCGGCCTTTTTAGGCTGGAACGGGCTTTTTTTGTTGTCTCAGAAAACTTGCCATGCATTTTTTTTGATTTAGCCCTAATTTTCCCATATTGGGATAAGGAGTTTCAATGAAACACTTTTTGAAATTGTGCGCTGCTTTCGCTGTGGCGACAAGTCTGGTATTCTCAGTCGGCTCATGTAAAGCTGACGATGATGATGATTCACCGAAAACGACTTACTACAATGTGACAATTGCAAGCGGTATTGAGCATGGTACAGTCGCTGCGAACAAAAACAGCGCAGAAGCAGGGGCGACAGTAACACTCACAGCCTCGCAAGAAGACGGCTATGCGCTAAGTTCGTACAGCGTAAAAGATTCGGCTGGAACATCGGTGACTGTTACAAACAATTCTTTCACCATGCCGAAAAGCAATGTAACTGTAAGCGCGACATTCAAACTGGCAACCCCTGCACCAAGCGCAATAACACAGGATAGTTCTACAGTCACAAAGGCATCAAGCAGCACGGCAAAAGATGGAAAAATCACAAATGATGCAATCACTACAGCGATGGAATACTCTGTCGATAGCGGTACAACATGGACTAGCGTAACTACAGCAGGTGAAATCAGCGGTCTTGGAAACGGTACTGTTCTTATCCGCATAAAGGAGACAGAAACGAATGCCGCAAGTGACGCTGTATCGATTGTTGTGGAAGTTGTTGTAAAATACTCAGTTACTGTAACTAACGGAACTGCAAATCCGACAAGTGCCGAAGAAGGTGAAACTGTCACAATCACGGCAAACGCCCCCGCAGAAGGAAAGGCCTTTGACAAGTGGACAGAAGTGACAGAAGGTGTGACACTCACAAGTGAAACTGAATCTGAAACGACATTTACCATGCCAGCCAGCGAAGTAGCTGTGACTGCAACATACAAGGATGTTGTCACTATCGAACTTTCAACACTGACCGCAGACACCGTTGTGGCTGACGGCTTCACGATTACCGGCACGCTGGCGGCCGCTGTAAAAGTGAGCATTGCAGACGGAGCTACCGTTACCTTGAGCGGAGCCAGTATTAACGCAGATAGGGAACTAGAGGGGCAAAGTATTGCAGGCCTTACCTGTGAAGGTGATGCAACAATTATCATTGCGGATGGAAGTGAAAATACAATCAGAGGCATAAAGAAAGGTTATACTGTCGAAGGAGCCGGTATTTTTGTTCCTGAAGGTAAGACTCTCACCATAAATGGTGATACTGGAATCTTAAATGCCTATGGCTTAGGAGGAGCCGGTATTGGAGCAAACAATAATACTAACGGTGGCAATGTTGTAATTACCGGCGGTGTTATAACTGCAACAGGTACCACTGGCATTGGTAGCAGTGACTTTGCTGACATTGGTAACATTACTATTACAGGAGGAACTGTAACAGCGAGTTCAGCATCGTCAAGCTCTCATGCCGGCATTGGAGCAAGTTCAGGAAGGAAGTGTGGCAATATTCTCATTACAGGTGGAACTGTAACGGCAAACGGCAAAAATACAGCACCAGGCATTGGCTGCGGAGGGGTAAGATATACTCAACAAGGTCAAGTTGGAGCAAAATGTGGCACTATCACAATAGCTGATACAGTAACAAAAGTTACCGCCACAAAAGGTGACGATGGTACTCACGGCATTGGTCTTGCTTCAGGCTCTTCTTGCGGCACAATCACCATCGGTGACACGGTCTTCTGGGACGGCTCTGCTTATCAGAATGATGGAGAAACAGTTCTTGCGGCCAGCCCATTCTCATATCCTAAGCTTGTGGACCTTTCCACCTTGACCGCTAATACAACAGTTGCTGACGGCTACACTATTACAGGAATATTGGCCGGTAATTATATGATTTCCATTGATACCGATGCAACGGTAACGCTGAAGAATATAAATATGGAAATAGGTGCACGCATTGTTTGTGAAGGCAATGCCACCATCACTCTGGCAGCTGATTCAACTAACGTGGTAAAAGGATTATATGATAGAGCCGGTATTTATGTACCGGAAAACAGCACGCTCATCATAAATGGAACCGGCGTGCTTGATGTTACGGCTGGCACAGACGGTGCAGGTATCGGCGGCGGCTGGGGGCAAACTGTTGGAAATATAGAAATCCAAAGCGGCACTGTGATTGCCAGAGGCGGCGAAAAGGGCGCTGGTATTGGTGGCGGTGAGAAAGGCATATGTGGAAATATCACCATCAGCGGAGGAAATGTTACAGCTATTGGTGGTGAGTGCGGCGCTGGCATTGGCGGAGGTAAATTTACGTCTAATGGACCAGGTAGCTGCGGTGACATTGTTATAAGCGGAGGCACGGTTATCGCTACTGGTGGTGAAGGCGCCGCTGGTATTGGTGGTGGTTGCGGAAACAATGTTAATTATAAATCTAGTTGTGGAACCATCACCATCACTGACGGTGTCACAAGTGTGACTGCCACAAAAGGTTCTGGTGCTCCATACAGCATTGGAGCAGGCAGCAACGGAACCTGCGGTACGGTCACTATTGGCAGTGACTCGACAACTTATGCGGCTGGAGTTTCTGACAGCCCGTACACATATCCACCTTCAAACTAATTCTGTCGCAACTGCGTAAGGGATAGTAGCAGCAGCCCGAAAGGGCTGTTCTGTAATGAGCGCAGCGAATGGAAGAATGGAGCGCACTTAGCGCGGAACTGCGGATAGCCCGACCGCCTGCGGAACGAAGTGAAGCAGGCGGTTACGCCCATTTTAAAAAGTTTTCAAATATTTTCTTTTATTATACTTTCCCATCTTTTTACCTTGTGTTACAATAGGCAAATATGAATTATGAAGTGTTAGACTTGCCAAAATCTGGAGATACTGTTGTTGTCGGAATGAGCGGGGGCGTGGACTCGACTTTGACTGCCCTCATGCTAAAGGAAAAAGGCTGCCGTGTGATTGGAGTCACCATGTCATTGTGGGACGGAACTTTGCCTGAAATCAAGAGCGACAAACCCGTTAAAGAAGCCTGTTACGGCCCCGGTGAAGAGGAAAATATCGCCGAGTGCCAGAAATTTTGCGATGAGCAGCAAATAGAATATCATGTTATAAAGGTTCAGGAAGAATACAAAAAGCGTGTTCTTGAATATTTCAAGGCCGAATACCGTGCTGGCAGAACGCCGAACCCCTGCATTCAGTGCAACCGCTACATAAAATTCGGTGCCCTGCTGGACGGAATCGAAAACCTGGGATTTGACTACGATTATTTCTGCACGGGCCACTACGCAAAAATCGTCCGCCCGACAGAGGGTCTTTTTGAAAGCGAAAAAAAGCCCTGCATGATTGCCACGGCCGCTGACATCACAAAAGACCAGACTTATTTTTTGAACAGGATTCCAAGCCGTGTGCTTGAGAAAGTGCGCTTCCCGCTGGCAACGCTTAAAAAATCAGAGGTTTTCGAGCTTGCAAAAAAAGCAAAGCTTGAGGCCGCCAACAGGGAAGAAAGCCAGGACTTCATCGGTGAGGAATATTTTGACATTTTGTTCTCGGACAAACCTTCCGTTCCGGGTGACATAATTGATTTGGACGGTCATGTTCTCGGAAAGCACAGGGGAATCGAGCATTACACGATTGGTCAGAGAAGGGGGCTTGGGGTTGCCGTAAGCTATCCGGTCTATGTTCAGGCTATCGACGCAAAAAACAATGTGGTGGTCCTGGCTCCCAACGACGCCTTGAATTCAAGTGCCCTGATTGCGGACGACTTCGTGTGGCCGGGAGATGTGGAGCCAAATGGAGAATTTGAGGCAGAGGTTAAAATCCGGCTTGCAAGCCGACCGGTAAAAGCAAAAATCAAGAAATATGTTCCAGAAGAGGGCGACACAACCCAATACAAGGGCCAGCCATGGCTCGTGACATTCTGTGAAAACCAGAGAGCCGTAGCCCCGGGACAGAGCACTGTCTTCTATAAGGACAATGTGATTCGTGGGGGCGGGATTATTGTCAGGGGGATTAAATAGTTAGCAAGTAGCAGTGAGCAGTTAGCGGTGAGCAGTTAGCAGTCGGGGGGCTTGTATGGAAGAAAGTATTGTTTTTGGGAAGAGTAAGAAGTTTGCGATAGGGATAGTTAATCTTTACAAAACGCTTTGTGATGAGAAACATGAATATGTTTTGTCGAAACAAGTTTTGAAAAGTGGTACAAGCATTGGAGCAAATATTAGTGAAGCTCAATGTGCACAATCGAAAGCTGATTTCTATGCTAAAATGTACATAGCATACAAAGAATCCTCAGAAACAAAATACTGGCTGGAACTTCTTCACGAAACCAATTACATTTCAAAAGAAAAATTTGAAGAATTGAACTCTGATAATCAAGAAATTCTAAGAATTTTAGCAAAAATAACCAAAAATCAGAAAAAACTATAACTGCACACTTCTAACTGCTACTTGCTACCTTTCTTCTTCCCAATCCTGACTCCGACTCCAAGCTGGGTGAGAGTGTTTTTGATTGCGAATTCAAGCTCGGTGCGCTGAGGGTTCATGGGGAGGACGAAGTGGCGGCACTGGTTCCAGGTTTTTGTGTAAAGCTCTCCGGCGGCACTTTTCGTTGAGATTTCTTTCTGCCAGTCGGTGAGTGAGGAGATAAAGTCGTATACGATGTAGGTGAGTCTTTTACCGAGGCGAGAGGCCGGATCAGTTTTTACGAGTGAGTCAAGTTCCTTTAAGTGGAGCATGTACTTTTTCTCAAAGTGTCTGTCGGCGTACATGAGGGCACAGGCAGAAGGCTGAAGGTACATGAACAGATCCGCATCAAGGGCGGCGCTGACAATCTCGTAGGAATGCCCGGAATTTATGATTTTGAGAAGCTCTTCTGTGAGGCGAGACGGTGAGACAGGCGAGAGAAGATGGGCGCTCTTGCGGATTTTTGATTTGAGCGAGTGGGGAAGCTTGCAGCCTGTGGTCGCGCTGTATTTTACTGCCCTGAGCATGCGGACCGGATCCTCAACAAAGATTCTGTCCAGAGGAATGACCGGGTGGATAACCTTCTTTTTGATGTCCTCGACACCGCCTACATAATCGATTACCTGTTCTTTGAGAGGATCGTAGTAAAGTGCGTTGAGGGTAAAGTCACGGCGCTGAACATCCTCGTCCATTGTTCCGAATGAGTTTCCCACCGAGCCTTCGCAAATTGAGCGGAAAGTTGAGACTTCAAAAATCTTCTGGCCGAAAAAGACATGAACCAGGCGGAATCTCTTTCCTATTATGCGTGAGTTGCGGAATAGTTTTTTAATTTTAGAGGGTGTTGCCTCTGTTACGATGTCGAAATCCTTGGGTTTTTTGCCTACGATGAGGTCACGGACGGCCCCTCCTACTATGAATGCATCGTAACCACATTCCTTGAGGTGTCTGATAATGTAAAGTGCGTCAGGGTCAACATCTTTTAATTGAATTTTATGTTCGTCTTTTGTATAAATAACAGCCTTTTTGACAGGCTTTCCCTTGCTGTCTGATGAATAACGGATTAACACAATGCAGACATAATAATATTTTCCGCCGTCTTGTTCAACTTCAAAAATAAGAATAAACTGTATTTCATCAAGGAGCAACTTATGAAAAAAATTATCAGCGGCAAAGTCCGCGAAGTTTATGATCTGGAAGACGGCCGCATGGTCATCGTCACTACAGACCGAATCTCAGCTTTCGATGTAATCCTCCCGACCATGATTACTGACAAGGGCAAGGTCTTAAACGCACTCTCAAATTTCTGGTTCGAGCTTACAAAAGACATCACCAAAAACCACATGATTTCAAGCGACCTCAAGGACATGCCTGCTGAATTCCAGAAGCCTGAGTACGAGGGACGCACAATTCTAGTCAAAAAGCTCAAGATGATTCCATACGAAGTAATCGTCCGCGGCTATATGTTCGGCTCAATGTACGAGGCCTACAAAAAGGGCGAGCCATTCCTGGGCCATTCATTCACTAAAAAATACGAGCAGGCAGAAAAACTCGATGAGCCAATCGTTACTCCTTCGACAAAAGCCGCTGAGGGACACGACATCAATGTCACAATCGACTACATGAAGGAAGATCTGGAGAAGCTCTATCCTGGTAAAAATCTCGGAAGCAAAATCGAAGAAACAGCGCTCGCAATCTATAAAAAATGCTACGAGCACGCCGCAAAGAACGGAATTATCATCGCCGACACAAAATTCGAGTTCGGTCTTGATGAAAACGGCGACCTCGTCCTCGGCGACGAAGTCCTCACTCCGGATTCAAGCCGCTTCTGGAACGCAGCAGAGTACAAGGTCGGAACAAGCCCTGCAAGCTACGACAAGCAGTTCATCCGTGACTGGCTCAAAGAGCATAACCTGGCAGGAGACCCTTCAATCAAGGAAGTTCCGGCCGATGTCGTTGCAAAGACCAGCGAACTTTATCACGAATGTGTAAGAAAAATTACCGGAAAAGACCTGTAGTTTTTACCACGGATTAGGCAATCTTTAATAAATAACAAATTTCTTAAAAAGGGCCTGTCAATTTACGGTAAAAAATATCAGAAAAATCCATTTTTTCGTATAAAATTTGAATAAACCGATGTGGTAAGATATCATCGTCAGAAAATTTAAAAATGTTTCTGCAAGGAGAATCAATGAACTTCATCGGTTTATTGCTTTTGGCAGCGCTGGCTGCCCTGGCATACGCGGCTTTTAACTTCTTTAAAGTTAAAAAGCTCGAAGAAGGAACGGAACAGATGTCAAAAATCGCATCTGCAATCCGTATTGGTGCCAACACTTTCATCGAGTATGAGTACAAGGTGTTGGTTTGGGTCGTTCTTATCGTAGCGGTCATCGTATGGCTGGCTTTGGACTGGTATGTTGCCGTAGCCCTTTTGCTGGGCTCTTGTATGTCTGCATCCGCTGGCTTTATCGGCATGAAAATCGCGACTTACGCGAATGTCCGCGTAACCAACGAAGCCCGCAAAACAGAGAACATCGGTCAGACCTTAAAAGTCGCTTTCCGCGGCGGTTCTGTAATGGGCTTGTGCGTAGGCGGTTTCG
>CAMOEE010000039.1 GCA_946611835.1 uncultured Treponema sp.
CCGCTTTTTATGCATCAGGCAGAAACTTCAGGACCTGTTTTTATTTCACGCAGAAATAAAACCGTTGGTGTTTTGCTGTCATTTGAAGAATATCAAAAGCTTTCTTCAGAAAAAAATAAAATGAGTTTTTTAGACAAGGCTGCTGAATTCCGAAAGAAAACAGCTGGGCTTTTTTCAAATGATGATATAGACCAGATTTTCAATTCACGGAATGACGAACCAGATAGTTACGAGAGCAATGTCTTTGAGGGATTGTTTGGGGATTGATTATGGACTATATCGAAGAAGAGCCACATTACCTGTTGGATTCAAATATCATCTCTGAAATCATAAAACCACAGCCAAATTTTAATGTGTTAAAAAAGATGGCCGAGCACAGTTCAGATTGCGCGATATGCTCTCCTGTTTGGGAAGAATTAAAATTTGGCGTTTACATTATGGAAGACGGTCTGAATAAAAAATATCTAGAAAATTTCATCAACGAAGATGTTCACGAAAACTTCAAAATAAAAAATTACACCGAAAAAGCCGCTGACATCCACGCTATGCTGCGAGCCAGACTAAAAAAAGCTGGCAAGCCTACGCAAAAAAGTGACAGTCTTATAGCGTCCATAGCACTCGCGAATCACATGATTCTTGTAACCAGAAACATAAAGCATTTTGCACCTATTCAAGAAGTAAGCGAACTCCAAATTGAAAACTGGTTTGAGTAGCCTGTTACTGATGATCTAAAGTTCTTTCCATCTTTTCCACAAAGCCCGCGCCCCAATACTCACAGAGCATTTCGTGGGCTTTTTCTTGAAGTTCGGGAGCTACAGTTTCGTGTAGTTGTTTTATATTGTTCAACAGATAATGGGAAGCAAGCCGGCGCACACACAATACCTCTGGCTCCTCCAGCTTCTGCAATTCTTTTGACTCTGAAATAACCGTAAAGACACTTGCCGTTGAGCAGACCATCCTTAGTTTTTTTATTGAATCAATTTTACGAGCACTGCTCATACCGCTTGAGGCACGATAACGATAGACGGGGCAATCTACACCCACATATGTTTTTGCATAAAAGGCTGTAAAAAAGAAAATCAGAAAATCCTCTGCCATGTTACATTCAATATGAGGAATGCTATCAAAGACTTTTTCAAGCAGGCTCTTTTTTATCAATTTTGCCCAAAGAACACCTGACAAATCTCCGTCATGAATCCAAGTTTTTAGAATGTCATAACCAGAAACGGTGCCGATGGTAATTTTGGCATAAAGATTTTTTTGAGCTGGAACAAACTTACCGTCAGGAAGAAACACACCTGTCGTTGAACGCCCCTGCACGATATCCGCATCCTGATTTTGAGCAGCAGAGTACAGAGATTTCAACGCACCTTCTTCCAGAACATCATCGCTGTCAACATAGGCGATATACTGCCCTTGTGCGTAATACATGAGCGAACGGCGGACTTCAACAAGCCCCATATTCTCACGATGTTCGACAAAGCGAAATTTTATGTCAGGAAGATTCTGCTTTTTGCGAATTTTACGGCACTCTTTATAAACCGATTTTGTGATTTTTTTGCCGTTGCGCCCCTTCTCGTCTTTTCCACGGCTTGCATCGGAGAGAACGATGACTTCAAAAGAATCGAAAGCTTGCAGGAAGACGGTACGCAAACACTGGGCCAAAAGAGGCTCGGTATCATACAGAGGAAGGCAAACGGAAATAAGGGGAGGGGATGATTTCATTTCTAAGAGATTCTTTTATTAAAGCGAGTGATTGGAACAAAAGAATTCAAAACTGTCTTTGCATTAATTAATGCTGGCATAACGCACACCCTACAAATCTACTAACAAATTTATTGTAGCATGACAAAGCTATTTTAACAATAAAAAATCCCCTGCACGCACTTCAGAAGCACGCAGGGGATAGATTAACATATCTTAGTCAGCACACGGGATGCCAACACGAAAAGAATCACCAGGTGCTACACCTTGAGTATTGCCCGAGTAATATACTTTAGCTTCCAAGTTAGGGAATACATCAGAAGAAGAATTAAACTCCTCTTGGAAATCGGTATCATTTTCAAACGAGATATTTAACATGGCAGAATTGTTTTCTCCAAAAATTGCATCTGTTTCTGTTGAATTGGTAATAGCAAAGCTTTCCAAATCAACGGTAACAACACGATTTACATTTTTATAACTTAAGACACCATCTTCATCTGTATAAAAAGCAAGTCCGTCATCCGCAATAACAAGTTTTCGAGGTTTTATTGCAACAAACTTGACTGGACCATAAAATCCTGTTGTTGATAAGGTAGCATTACTATTATCAAGCAGAGAAGGTGTGTATAATGATGAGAATATGGTGTGCTTTTCCTCATTGACTGTCCATGTAAAATCTGCAGGAGCATAGAATGGTGTTGTAAGGGAGCTGTCTGTATAGCATTGATAACTAGTATCATAAGCAGGAACATAAACACTCGTGTATAACTTAACACCAGATAAATCAACAGGTTCTGTTAAATCTGAAAGACCAATAAGTGTTTTTACCGTACCAAATTTTACATCATAACGCAGGAGAGCACCTGTGCTGTAAATGCCAGAAGAAGAAGAAGATACATTTCGTGCCAAGATATACACCGCACCATCCTGATAGAGCATGTCTGTTACGCTGGCTGAAGAAGTGCCATTCAAACCAAGACTTACATAATTGTTTTCATCTAATGAGCCGGTACCTGTAAGAGCTGCTTTGAACAAGAATGAGCCATAATCGTTATAACTTGTATCGCGCTCAATGATATACGCTATTTCATTATTAATCATACAAGTGTCTGGCCATACAGAAACTGTCTCGCCATCGATTGTTAGTGAAGGACCGTAGAAAGTGAAGTTTGAAGACTCTGTGCCATTTCCAGTTGAAATTAGTGATGGATATTTGTAAATAACAAGCTCACTTTCATGGCAATACCATACATACAAGACATTTTTTGCTAAATCTATCGCTAGAGATGGTGAGTAGTTAGAAAAACTTGATTCTGTAAGAGTAGTTTCTGTAAATCCTGTTTTATTTGATTTTATTGAATAAGAAGTAGTTCCATTATCATCATTTTCTACAAGTACATATACATTTCCGTCTGCATCAAAACAGAAGCTGTTTGTTTCACTCGTAAAGTTAGCCGTACTATCGCTAGTCTTAACATCTGCACTGTTTGCAATATAGTAGTTGTATGCACCCGAAGCATAACTATACAATACCGTGTCCGTACTCGGTACCGTCTCCGTGCCATAGCCATCAATCAGTGCGTCTGTAATCACAAAGCTGTAGTTTCCGTCATCGTCATACTGCATGTGCGGGCTTGTGCCGAACCAGGTGTCAGTTGTTAGGCCAGAGAACACATTGACATTCTCTTTGCATTTGTAGAGAGTGTTGCCAATGCTGTCATTAAAATAGAATGTTACCTCGTAAGAAGCAGGAGAAACATCATCTTTTGAAATAACACAAACACCATCGGTAAGTGTTGCCGTTCCGCTGATTGAAATAGGCTTTTCATCGGCGTATTCTGACAAACCTAAGCCTGAATAAGCAACTTCTGTAACATCACTTGAAGAGCAGCTTACAGAAAGAGAGATAGAACCTTTCACATCATCGTTTACCACCGGATACAGAGTAATTGGATTGTTTTGAGCATCGCCTTTATCAGATTCGATATAACACCCAGCCTCGCCTGAAAGAACCGCTTCGTCACTGCCTTCTTTTGTGGCTTTAACAGAAACAAACCATTCACCTGCTTCGGTGAGCGTTATCGAATAGTTCATATCATTCACAGTGCCGGTTACGCTTGTTTTCTTATCCTGATACAAAGCCGAAACTGTATAAGTTAAATTTTCAATTCCAGAAAAAGAAGTTATCGCCGTTCGCCCGGAAGAATTGGAAGAGAACAATCTGCTTGCAGTCGCGCCGCTTTCAGAACCGAGAACAATTTTTCCCGTCAGCACATAGCCATCGCTGGTCGTTCCGGTGGATTTTGGAGTGTCTACATCGGAGCATGAAGCAAGGGCAAAAGCAGCAAGCAAGCCCGTCATGCACGCCAGAATCTTTTTCATCACATTTTTCATATACTTTCCTCCGTTTTATTATAACGCATTTTCTACTTTCTTTACAAAACTCTCGCCCCAAAAGTCGTAGAGCATTTGTTTTGCCTCGTCCTGCAGTTCTGGAACTACCGATTCCTGGAGCTGATGAACATTGCTTGCAAGATACGAGAGCGTTACCCTTCCAAGATGGTCGAGGTCTTCTGCCGTAAGTAATGGCTCTGTGCCACATTGAGCAGAATTGTTCTCCTTTATCCACATGGAAATAATGCTGAACACACTCGATGAGGTGCAAATCAGTTTCCACTTGCGGAGCGTGTCGATTTTACGGTGAGAACTCATGCCGCTGTTAATCCGATAGCGGTAAATTTTGTTCTCGATGCCAACATATCGACGAGCGTTCATGCCAACAAAGAAGAAAATCAGAAGGTCGTCAGCCATGTTGCATTCGGTGTACGGAATCTGAGCAAACGCCTTTTCATAGACGGTTTTTGCAATCAGTTTTCCGCACACATTGCCGTTGAAAAGGCCTGCAAACCATGAGCGGGCAATTTCAATTCCCTCTTTTGTGCCGTAGAAAATTCTTCCGCACTTGGTCTGTGCCGTCGCATGAAAGATTCCTTCGCTGTCATATTCGCCCGAAACAAATGTTCCGTGCACGATGTCCGCATCATGTTCTGTCGCAGTCCGGTACAAGGCCGTAAGCGCGCTTTCCATATACTCGTCGTCACTGTCTATCATCGCAAGGTATTTTCCTTTTGACTCATAAACCAGCGTCCGCCGAACTTCCACACAGCCCCTGTTTTCGCTATGTTCAACGAACCGGATTTTTACCGGCGGAAGTCCTTTTTCTTTTCTAAAGCGGTCACATTCTTTCTGTGCCGCCTTTACAATCTTTTTTGCACCCCTTCCCTTTTCGTCTTTTCCCCGGCTCGCGTCGCTTACAACCACCACCTCAAACTCTGCAAAATCCTGCATGAAAACCGAGCGCAGGCACTCTGCAAGATAAGGCTCGGTTGCATATACTGGAATGCAGACGGAAATAAGGGGATTTACCTTAGAAAGGCTATTCTTCATTTTTTACGCTAAGGTATACCGAATTACCAAATCCAATACTGTAAGTCTTATAGCTTCGTTCGCTTGAATCAAAATACCATGCAGAAGCATTATAATCGTAATATGTTCCGATGTTTCTGACAGTATTTATTGAAACGCTTGAAAGCAGGAAGCTTGTAAGCTCTGAATCGAATGTTGCAGGTGTTGTATTAATACTGTCTATTACAAACTCCTCCAAATCAATAGTGACTACGCGGTTTGCGTTCTTAACGCACAAAGCACCTAGCGAATCTGTATAGAATGCATAACCGTCATCAGCGATAACCAGCTTCTTTGGCTTTAAGCCAATAATTCTTGCAGGACCTGCAAATGCAGAGTCATCTTCAACAGAAGAAACTGCATACACATTCGGGAAGAATTTATAGCCGTCAGTTCGAGCGTATGTTGCATTATCAGTTCCTGCGGTGTAAGAAGTACTGTCTGCAAGCATCGTTTTTACCGTAGCACCATTTTCATCTGCATACACAGGACTTTCATATCCGTCAGTCTTGTACAAATACATCTGCGTAATAGTCTCTTGGGAAATTGCTTTTTCCGCAAGACCGAGAACACTTACAGAGCTTTCGCCAGGCACCCACTTAAGCACTGCGCCACCGTAAATATTCGGATTATCAGAGGTCCATTTGGTAAATGGTTTTACAAGAATGTAAACAACATCGTCATTTGCATACATATCGCCGTAATAACCGTTATAATTTGAACTGTCAAATTTTGCATAAGAAAGGCTTTCTGGAAGAATTGAGTCCAAAACACAGGAATATAAAACTGAACTGTTTATTGAAAGTCCTGATGAAATATCGTAAACAAGAATATTCCATGCAGATGAATCATACCCCAGAACATAAAGCTTATTATTGCAAATTGCAAGTTTTTTTGTTTCATAAAGCGAAAGGCTTGTGTCGTAACTTACAACATCGCTTACCGTTCCTTCAGTAATCAGACTTGGATATTTAAATAAAGCAAGAGCGCTTCCATTCTTTTGATAACCATAAGCAGTATTTTTCGCTATATCAATCGTAAAGCCTCGCATTGCTGCATCGTAAGAGCTGAGGTCTTCAAGCTCAATTGTAGTACTTGTTCCACTAGCACTAGAATAAACTATCACCTGGGCTTTACTGTCTGCATTCGTCAGAGCATAGAAGTTTCCAAATGCATCAAAAGCAGAATTTGTGGAAGTCACAGCCGTTAAATCAGCGGTTCCCCCTACAGTGACTTCAGAAACGTCTGAATCATTGGTCAAATAATACGAAGTCTTATAAGCACTAACAGAATTATCATATCCATACGTATACAACGCAATATGTGTCTCTGGCGTTACATATTCATCCTTCACGGTAATTTCAAAAGTCTGGCTTGAAGTGACTGTGTTAACACCAGTCCAGGTTGCCGTTACATAAAGCTGATAGGTTCCTGCTTTTGGAAGAGGATTTGATAATGTAAGTTTATTATCAGTTATAATGTAGTATGCAGAACTGACGGGAGCAAGGTCATTTACATCAGTTCCCTTATACAAAAGCTGTGCATTGAAAGAAACATCATTTGTAACATCATTTTCGTCTGTATCTTTTGCACTGAATGTAAGAGAGCCGTTCATTGCCACAGAAGTGTCGCTGATCGAAATCTCCAGCAAATTGTTTTCTACGCTGAGGTCACCTGACGAACCTGAATCTTCATCCGGGTCAATTGGTTCTGGAATATCTTCATTGCTTCGTCTGACATAAGTCATTATACCGTAACCTTCAGTTGAATAATCTTCTGCTGCATAAGCGAGGAACGCATCGTTGAATATGCCGAATTTGTATGTTTCTGTTTTTCCGTCTACTGTGAATGTTGCAGTTCCGCTGTTTTTGTCAAAATCATCAGCCGTGTTAAGGGTGTAAGTTCCTGCCCGTTCGATTTTTCTTTCAACTTTTCTTTCCCCTTCGGACTCCTTGATTTTGAGTTTTGTGGCAAGAATTGTTCCATCATCAAACAGATAGAGTGCAAATGATTTTGACTGATATCCCGCTGAGTCGCTTGCTCCTGATTCATTCTCTAATGATTCTTCATTAAAATTGCCGAACCATGCCTTTACATTTGAAGGCTCATAACCTTTAGGGAAGAATGCATCACCAATTTCTGATTCGCTTGCTTCTCCATAAACAGTGTAGGTAAGACCTGTAATAGCACCACCATTCTTATAAGCATCGCCTGTCGTTACATATTGGAATCCAAGTTTTTCTAATGCTGCTTTCATAGCCGCATTGAAATTAGTGAGATACTCATATGTATCACTGCGCATCCAGTCGCCTGAGTCCGTGTAGAGTGTTCCTTCATTGTCACTGATAGTCAGAGTGTAAGTCGGGAAAATGCCGAAACTAACTGTAATTCCATTCAAACTTGTGAAAGAAAAATGTCCGCCGTCACCAGCATTGATTTCTGAAGTTCTTGCGCTTGAAGCGATTTGGTATGAATAAGATGATTCGTGTGATGAATAGCCTGTTCCTTCTGTAACGGCTTTGTAAAAATCGTTTATCTTTTTTACGTCTGATTCAGGAACATAAATACATTCAGTAACTGCGATTCTTTTTGGGAGTTTTTCGCCAGTTGTTTCTGATTTGTCGAATTCAAGCACGGTGTATTTACCGGCTGAAATGAGATTGTAATTGTATGTGACCCGCCAGTAACCCGTCTGTTCATCTTGGTTTGGACTAAGTGAAAGTACGAAGTCTGCATCGTAGCCGGAAGATTTTCCGTAAGCAATTTCGTCAGAGAAATAAGCATTTTTCATCAAAAGTGGAAGACTGGTTGCTTGTCCTGCAGAAATTTTTGCGTTTTCTGAAACTCCAATGAACGCCAGATATTTTGATGAGAACGACTCTCCAGAATAATTATAAGAATCAATTACCTGAACAAGACCAACCGCATATACGGAAGCACCTTCGGGAATATTGTCGAAAGTGAGCGTCTGAGAAGGCACATTAGAATATGAGCCACGGTCGCTGGAATTTAATTCAAAAGAACTGATTGTCAAGTTTTGTGTCGAATAGTTTGCTTCCGCCACAGACTCATTATGCTTTTCAGAGTCAGGTCTATTGTATTCAAAAGAAATTGTCTTTGTAGCAGAGTAATCACCGCGAATAGCAATCTGCACTTCAAAGACGGTTTTTGATTCAATTTCAGATGAAGAATCTCCTGCGTCATCGGAATTTTCAGCTGCACGGGCTGCGGCGGCAATTCTTTCCACAAAATCCTGTCCGAATGTGAACGACACCGAGCCAGTTTCCTTTGAGCTGGCAACATCTGCACATGAAGCAAAAGCAAAAAGAATGAATGCCCCTGCCAAAAGTGAGCAAAATGCGCTCAATTTCTTTTTTGTTTTCATATTCAATCTCCTTTTTTAGATGTGTTTTACCTTATTAGTTTGTTGTTTTTGTTATAAGGAATGAAAGCGGCCGTTAAATTTGAGAAAACTCTTGAGAAAATATTTTTCATATTTACCTCGCCGGTTGCCGGTTTATTTAGCGCTACAATATAGTAAGAAGAATCCTTAATATATTCTGACAGAAATACAATAAATTTCAAGAGAATTCTTAGAAAAAATGAAAAATTTCACACAATTTGTTACTTTATCAAACCATACTTTTTTCCGATAATGAAATGATATTATTTAAAAAAAGTTCCCTGCGCAGGTCAGGGCAAGGCATACAATGAAAGATAGGGATTATAAGGAAGTTCTTGATAAAATTTCCACTCCGATTGTCGTGATTATTTCAAATGATGAAGGCACGGCACGGAAGGCAAGAAATAAGTCTGATTTCGAGAACAAGTTTTCGGTTCACTTTATGAACGAGAGCTTTGAGAAGACTTACGGAAATCTTATCAAGGTCGGGTACACAACTGAGCAATGCGTCGAAAAGCTCTCAAAGGAAGTTGACTGGTACAAAATGGCTTCAGACTGCATGGAAAGCGGCGAACGGCAGATGGATACTTTCTACTCAACCAACGCAAATGCATGGCTCCGGGTTCATATGAACTCTACAAAAAGCGGCTTCATAATCATTGCGGTGGTCAATGTTGACAAGGACAAGGAAAGGGAGCAGCAGCTTGTCAGGCAGAATCTTCGTCTCGCGGCCCTCACCGATGAGCTTTCAAATTCCCGGGAAGAACTAAAAAAACGACTTGAAAACATCACATTCCTGAACGAGCAGCTTGAATTCCACGCCTACCACGATCCTATGACAGGACTGGCTAACAGGCAGAAATTCAAGATGGACTTTGAGGACTGGCTCAAATCAGTTCACAATGAAGGTGCGAGATTCGGTCTTATTCTCCTTGACCTTGACGACCTGAAGATGATTAACGACTCTCAGGGCCACAGCGAGGGCGACGGCGTAATCTGTCACACGGCCGAGATTCTCAAACGCTTCAAGAGCGAGAATATGCGTGTCTACCGCTACGAGGGCGATGAATTCATCGTCATGATGCGGGACATCAATTCCCAGGATACGATTCTCAACGCCGGTGACATGCTTCTCGAAGTTATGAACGATGAGGGAATTGAATTCTCAGGCGGCATCGCAATCTGCCCTGATGACGGTGAGAATGCGGAGGACCTTCTCAAATACGCTGACATGGCCATGTACGAGGCAAAACGCAAGGGAAAGAATGACTTGTGCTTCTTCAAGTCAATCATGCGCGAAAGATTCATGGAAAAGGTCGAGATTCAGTCCAAGCTTAACAAGGCGCTTGTTGACGGGCTCTTCCAGCTCTACTATCAGCCTCAGTTCGATGTCGCAACCAACAAGCTCCGTGGCTTCGAGGCCCTTCTCCGCTGGTACGACGAGGAAATCGGCTGGATAAATCCTGAGCAGTTCATTCCAATAGCTGAAGAGACAAAGCTTGTAATTCCTCTGGGCGACTGGATTCTGGAGACGGCAATCAGGACTCTCAAAGACTGGATTGAAAACTTTGGTTTCAACGGAATTATGAGCGTAAATGTAAGCCCGGTACAGCTCAAAAAACCTTCATTTATTTTCGATTTGCAGGACCTCGTCAAAAAATACAAGATTCCGACGGAAAACCTTGAGATTGAAATCACCGAGGGCGTTTTCATCGACAACAAGAACGAGGTCATCGGTCTCTTAAGCCAAATCCGCAACATGGGAATCGGTCTTTCGCTGGATGATTTTGGCACAGGCTATTCTTCTTTGAGTTACCTGCAGATGCTTCCGATTACCACGCTCAAAATCGACAAGTCTTTCATTGCCAACATAACTGACAAGAGCGGGGTCGAGGCCAACATCACGGATTCAATCATCTCTATGGTCACTAAAATGGGACTGGATACAATTGCGGAAGGTGTGGAAAAACGGGAACAGCTTGAGGTTCTCAAAAACATCAACTGCAAGAACATACAGGGATTCCTTAAGGGCAAACCTATGCCTAAAGAACGCTGCGAGCAGATTCTCGGAGGGAACTACGATTTAGCCGACCATCTGTAATTCATAATGCAAAATGCATAATTGGAGGAGTTTTTATGAAAAAAATTTTTAATCTGCGTAATCTGTGTAATCTGTGGTTACTTTTTTTCATCTCTTTTTCTTGCTACGCCCAATCTGGCGAGAAAGTTCTCCGCTTCAAGTATAAGAACGGCGATAACTACCGCATGCTCTCCACAGTGAACGAGGTTGTCAAAGTCAACGGTCGCTTTAATCACAGTGCGGAAATCGTAAATCGTGTCTCTGCGAGAATCACCAACATCGACAAGGACGGTCGGGGGCTTAACGAGGCTACTTTCGTCACCCTTGAGCAGTCAAAAACCCGGGAATCCAACGGAACTCTTTCCTACGGCGAGGAATACGAAAGCAAATACTGGCGTGACGAGCTGGGCGTTTTTGAAATCGGAAGTCAGTATTTCATGCCTGTAATCCGTGACCTTCCTGTTTTTCCTCAAAAAGCAGTTAAAATCGGCGAGACCTGGACAGCCAACGGACAGGAAGCACATGATTTAAGACGAAGTTTTGCCAACGAGGGGCCTTTCAGGGTTCCTTTTACGGCCACATACACATATTTACGCGACGAAGAGGGCATTTCTTCTGATTCAAAGCACGAGAAAAAGACTTTTCAGGTTATCGGCGTAAAATACTCCCTCTTTTTTGAAAGCCCAATTCCTGAGAAGGCCTACTCAATCACGGATGACTTCCCGGTCACTACCATGGGATTTTCTAACCGCACAATCTGGTGGGATAACGAAAAGGGCCAGATTGACCACTACACCGAGGATTTCAGAATCGTCATGGAAACCTACTATGGAGACCAGTACGACTTCACAGGAAAATCACACACCGAAATCACTGATTTTGAACGGACCGCCACCGATGCTAACCTTGCAGTCGTCCTTGAGAAAGTCAAGGACCTGGACTTGAAGAATGTCAATGTCACCAAGAGCGAAAAGGGGCTCACTATTTCCGTCGAGAATATCCAGTTCAAGCCAAATTCTGCCGAGCTTCTGGACAGCGAAAAACGCAAAATCGATAAAATCGCAAAAATCATCGAGAATTATCCAAACGACCTTTTGATTTCGGGCCACACTGCCCTTTCAGGAACAGCCGAAAGCTGCCAGGTTCTGAGCGAAGAGCGGGCTGACTCCGTCGCAAAGTACATGATTAAAATCGGTCTTCGTGACAAGTACCACATCTTTACGCAGGGATTCGGTGCACGCATTCCGCTCGCATCAAACGCAACGGAAGAAGGCATGGCAAGGAATCGGCGAGTGGAAATTACGATTCTGGATAAGTGATTCCACTCACCTCATGAGCGTATTTTTTCATTTTTTTTCTCAACTTGTTGCCGAAAATGTGAATTCTTTTGCTATATATATGCAGGAGAATTTTATGGCAGAAAGTGAGAAGATTTCTTTTGATGGAATTGGCGTGGCGGAAGGTGGCGTGGACGAGCTTTTTGATGCGGATCTGGCTGTTCGGGCGGCCCGCGAGGGCTTTCATGTCAGCTATCTTTTTCCCTGGCAGAGAATCGTAATCGCAAACATCCTTGACGGGGAAGCGGCCCTGCTTTCAGACTCCAGCTTTTCAGAAAATCATGATGACGACGACTTGTACCGGGGAAGACAGATTGTTCTTCTCCCAACAGGAGCGGGAAAATCCATGTGCTTTCTGGTGCCGGCCCTTCTCCTTGAGGGGGCGACTCTCGTTATCTATCCCCTGCTCGCCCTTATGAGTGACCAGAAGCGGCGCATGGAGCAGGCAGGGATTCGTTCTGTCGTTTTCCGAGGCGGACAGACTGACCAGGAACGAGAGGAAAACTTTGCGGCTCTGGCAGACAGAGAGAACCCTGCCCGTGTTATTATCGCAAATCCTGAAGTCTTGTGCGGTGAAAATCTTCTGGAAAGGCTCTCTAAAGTCAAAATCTCTCACATTTCTATTGATGAGGCTCACTGTGTCTCTGAATGGGGCGACTCTTTCCGACCTTCTTACCTTGAACTTGGCAGGATTATAAAAACCTTAGGCGTAAAACTGATTACGGCCTTTACCGCCACCGCAAGCGCCCCCGTCCTCGACAGAATCGGTGAAATTCTTTTTGATGGAAATTATCGTCTTGTTCGGGGAGCCAGCGACCGTGCGAACATTCATTATGCTGTCCGCTACGCCTACGCAAAGAAAAAAGCAGCCCTGGAACTGGCCCTCACAATGAAAAAACCGCTGATTATCTTTTGCTCCAGCCGTCGCCGGGCAGAAGAAATGGCCCACATCTGCGCATCTTACTTCGGGCGGGAAAAGACCCGCTTCTATCATGCAGGTCTTACAAAAGAAGAAAAAAATCAGGTCGAAAAATGGTTTATGGATTCCAGGGATGGTCTGCTCACGGCGACCTGCGCTTTCGGGATGGGAATCGACAAGGCTGATATTGCCAGTGTCCTTCACCTGGACGCTCCCGTACACCTGGAAAATTTTATTCAGGAAGCCGGAAGAGCGGGCCGGAACGGAGCAAAAGTGAATTCGGTCCTGATTTGGAATCATGCAGACTATGTGCGCTGGCGCCAGGCCCCCAAAGGAAGCAGGGAGCGGGCTTTGGGTGACTTTGCCATGAGCAAAACTTGCCGCCGCCAGAATATTCTTGATTATCTCGGGGGCGAAAAGGCCGTCTGTTCGGGCTGTGATATTTGCGATGCAGGGGCAAAAAATCAAAAAATCAGCCACACCGCCCTAGATGCGGAATTTGCTTTCAATTTCATCAGAAAAAACCGCCGTCTTTACACCAGGCAGGAGGCGACCTGCGAACTGACGGAACTTTTCAATAGAAAAAAATTAAGCACATTTGGAATCAATGTTTGGGAAGCGAAGGACACCGCAGAAATCTTGTCGCAGCTTTTTTCGGAAAGACGGCTCAGAATCTGCGGGACATTCTGGAAGGAGAGGCTGGATATCGTAAAGAAAAAAAGTAAACAGAAAAACCTTCTCGCCCTTATTCCTCGTCGCCACCTGCATCATCTCCACCACCTTCGCTGCTTTCTTCGGCAGGAGCTGGAGCGGGGGCTGCGATTGATTTCTTAACGGCAGCACTCTTCGGCTTTTTTCGGTAGCGCACGACATAAGAACAGAAATTCATAAAAAGGAAAACCACTATCGCCGTAATGATAACACGCTTGTCAGTGAGGACGATTTTAATTACCGGAAGAATATCATGAGTATTCATATAGGAGATTATCGGCAGAAAAAACGGAAAGTTGAAAGTGGAAAACGGAAAGTAAAAATTTGGGCGCAGTCAACTTACTACCACCCTTCCAGCCTTCGCTAACGCTCATTGCTCCACTGCGTTCCGCAACTTCGGGCTTCCACGGTGGGCGCAGCATTATTTTACGACGATTGAGAATTTCTCGCCTTTATGTTACATTTTTTTCATGGTAGGAATCGTTGATTACAACGCTGGCAATATCAAAAGCGTTGAACGGGCCCTGGGCTTTTTGAAGGCTGAGTATGTCCTTTCAAAAAATCCGGCCGATTTAGAAAAGTGTGACCGCCTTATTTTTCCGGGCGTTGGCGAGGCAAAATACGCCATGGAGCAGCTGAAGCTCACTGGCTTCGACTCGTTTTTGAAGGACTGGGCTAAGGCAGAAAAACCACTGCTAGGTGTCTGTCTCGGCTCTCAGATTATTTTCGAGCATTCCGAAGAAGGCGATGTCGATTGTCTCGGGCTTTTAAAAGGCACAATCCGCCATTTTGAAAGCGTTTGGAAAGACTCCGGGATTTCGCCAGAACTCAAAGTTCCCCACATGGGCTGGAATAACCTGGAATACGCAAACGGCTCTAGTCCCCTTTTTGATGGCCTTGACTCAAACTCAGATTTCTACTTCGTGCATTCATACCTGATTCAGCCAGACGACCAGTCAATCGTAAAGGCCTGGGCTGATTACGGTTGTAAAGTTCCGGCCTGTGTAAGCCAGGGCAGTATTACAGCCTTCCAGTTCCACCCGGAAAAGAGCGGCCGGGCTGGATTAAAAATCTTGGAAAACTATATAAAATAAATTCCTCACAGAGGGCACAGAGTTCACAGAGAGATTTTTGATGATACAAAGTATTATATCACGGTCATTTTCAAATATATTAGACTGAGGTTTTATATTTGTCATACATAAAGCCCTCTGTGTGCTCCTAA
>CAMOEE010000040.1 GCA_946611835.1 uncultured Treponema sp.
CGAGGAAGTAAAGGCTCTTGGCGGTCTCTATGTAATCGGTTCAGAGAGGCACGAATCCCGACGAATCGACAATCAGCTTCGCGGTCGTTCTGGACGACAGGGTGACCCCGGACGCTCAAAATTCTTCATCTCAATGGACGATGACCTTATGCGTCTTTTCGGCGGCGAGCGGATGAAAAACATCATGACCCGAATCGGAATGGAGCCTGGAGAGCCGATTTATCACCCCTGGCTTACGAAGGGAATCGAAAAGGCCCAGAAAAAGGTCGAAGAGCGAAACTTTGAAATCCGAAAGAATTTGATTGACTATGACGATGTCTTGAACGAGCAGCGTGAATTCATCTACAAGCAGAGGGATTCAATCCTTGAAGACGAGAATTTGAGCGAGCGAATCATGACAACGGCCAAGGATTACCTTGACGAATGGTTCTTTGAATACGAAAAGCACGGAAGAAAGAGCGCGCAGGCTCAGAAAGAGCTTGCCGAAAACATCAAGAATAATTTCGGCGTTCTTTTGCCTCCGGAAATGCTGGTGGAAGAAAAGGTTCTTTCCCTTTTGCAGAACGATATTACTGAAAAAGAAACACTGGTCGGTCACGAACAGTTCAACATGTTCATCCGCTACCAGTACATTCAGGCAATCGACCGAAAATGGCTGGATCAGCTGGAATATTTGGACGGCTTACGGGAAGCAGTCCACCTGCGCGGTTACGGCCAGCACAATCCTCTCACCGAATACAAAATCGACGGCTTCAACCAGTTCGACGCGATGATTGAAAAAATCCGCATTGAAATTGCAGGCCGGGTATTCAAAGTTCGCATTCAGATTAACCCAGCCCCACAGGCTCCCCGTCAGGCCATGCAGGGTAACGCCCAGCACTCAGAAGCCCAGAGCATGAGCGAGCAGGCAGCCGCCCAGGGTCGTGGCGAGGCAATGGCAAGAAATGCCCAGCAGGCTGCCGGCCGCACGATGGCAGGAGCAAGCACAGGCCAGAGCGTAACAGTGGTAAGAACCGGCCCAAAAATCGGCCGCAATGACCCATGCCCCTGCGGGTCGGGGAAAAAGTATAAGAATTGTCATGGTAGATAAAGAAAAGCCGTGCATGGATGCACGGTAAAAGCAGGGAGAGAATTTGCACAGCAAATTCTCGTGCGAATCAGAAAATCCACGGAAGGATTTTCTGTTCGGAGAACTGCCATGGTAGATAATGCATAGTTAAACGGGACTTTGAGGGGAGCCTCTTGGTCCCGATTTTTGTTTCAGGAGCGAAATCATGTGGATCTTAAAAGACTTTGTTAACGACAACATCGTGCCGCTTTTGCCTTGGGCTCTGGCTTTTCTGGCCCTGGTGATTTTCTGTGCGGAATTCGTCTGGACTGACCGAAAGACTCTCTCAAACCCGCAAAAAGAAATCGTGAAATCCTTTTTTGCCTGTGCCCTCGCAGGTTTTGTCACCGTTTACTGGGCGCACAGGATTTTACCTCAGGCAAAACAGCCCATTCTTATTGCCTGTATTATTCTTCCTGTCCTTATTTTCATTAACAACAATTTCCTTAAAAAACATGTCATTTCAAAGGACTGGCAGGTCGTCCTGTATATCTCGCTTGTCTTCGTTCCGCTGGCAGTAAAGAATTCTACCCTTCTGCTTACGGGCTGTGCGGTCAACTGTATTCTTTACGTAATCGCAAACCTGCGCTCTTCCTCAAAAAAACTGGACAAAACGGTAAAGCAGGTCGATACAAAAGAAGTCAAAAAGAACAAGACTCTTTGGGGCGGGGCCGTCCTGCTTGCGTATTCGCTTGTAATTTCTCTCACACTTTCCTGGCAGCACAGGGCACCCATTACTTTTATCTCGATGATTGTCCTTGACTCAATTGCCCTCGCCTCTTTCCTTCTCTGGTATGTGATTAACGACAAAAAAAGGATTCACTGGTTCACGGCTTTCGAGACCCTCTTTATTTTCGGGCCTTTCCTCTACAATCCCTTTGAGCATTTCTGGATTGGATGTGCCGTCATCATCGCTTCCCTTGTCTGGATTGAGTATTTTTCTATTATATTCGCAAAAAAATACAAAAAAGACAGGTTTTTCCTTTTCTCCCTTGGTCTTGAGATTCTTTCCCTCTCGCTCTCTGTCGGAATCATCTGTGCGGATTTCTACTACACTACCCTTCCGATTCATGCCATAATCATTGTAAATCTTGCTTCGATTGCCGCCCTGGCTCTCTATTATGTGCTCTTCGGTTTCGAAAATTACTGGGTCTACACGCTTCTTACGATTGCCCTTGTCTTTGTCTCCCTCTTCTCAAGTCCCTTCGGCGAATTCTGGATTGCGGCTACGGTCCTCTGCTTTCTTCTTCCGCTCATTGTCGCAGCTTTCCGTGAGCACCACTGGCTTTTGATTACGGCCCTGGCCTGTCTCATGGCTGCTGTTGCCTGGCTTTGCATCATGATTCTTGGCGGCCACCTCGATTTTGGTGAGATTTTCAGCCGCATTCACATCTGGGGCAAAATTACCGGCAAAGGAATGATTCAGGCGGACATTATTCCTTTTGCACTTAAGATAGGTCTTTTGCCTGCCCTTTGCATTGTCCTTCCGCTTGTGATGGAGCTTGTGCTCGGAACAATGATTCTCGTCAGGAAAATCAGAGGGAAGTAAGGGCGTTACCCGCTTTGCGGGCCGGCTGTTCCACCCTTCGCTCACGCTCATTCCTCCGCCCTGCTACGGAACGCCTTCGGCGGGGTTTCATAGCCTAACGCAGAAACTGTCTCAGTTCGTTCATAACACGCTTTTTGTCCGTCGTCCACAGAGGAGCAAGAAGCGTGTTTTTCGGCGGGTCTCCAGTCAGACGGTGAATGACGCAGCTGTCGGGCAAAAGTGCGACTGCTTTTTTAAGAAGGTCGAAGTATCCTTCTTTTGAAAGAGGCGTGACCTCACCATTTTCGTACATTTGGGCAAGTCTAGTGTTCTTCACGACATAAAGCACCGTAATTTTAAGCCCAAAAAGATCTTCTAAATTTCTCACAGAGGGCACAGAGCTCACAGAGGATTTCATTTTTAAGTTTTTTTCTTTCTGATAATCTAACTCTCTGTGTTCTCCAAAGCTCTGTGAGGAATTTTTTAAATTCTCCCGTACGACAAATCTGACCGATTCAATCATATCTTCTTCGCTCTCGCCGGGAAGTCCGAAAATCAAATGCGTGACGATATGTATTCCGGGATTCGCCAGCCTGATTCTTCTTACGGCATCCTTGTAATCATCATTTGTGTAGCAGCGGTTAATCAGGCTTCCGGTCGCCTCATTGCTCGTCTGTAAGCCAAGCTCTATCTGAACGAAATGTTCCTCGGCGATTCCTGCGATTTCAGAGAGAATTTCTTCTCCGAGACAGTCCGGACGGGTGGCTATTGCAAGGCCTGCGACATCCGGGCAGGCCAGGGCCTCCCTGTATTTTTGAGCGAGGGATTTTACATCTCCGTAAGTCGAAGTGAAATTCTGAAAATAGGCGATGTATTTTCCCTTTCGCTTTCCGCTCCGTCCCCTAAGCTTTGATTCCACGAGTTTTTTCGCGTTTTCGACCTGCTCTTTTATGGGAAGACTTCTTGAGGAGGCAAAATCCCCGGACCCACTCTCTGAGCAAAAGATGCAGCCCCCGAAACCTTTACTGCCGTCACGGTTGGGGCAGGTGCAGGAGGCATCAAGGGAGAGCTTGTAGGTCTTTGTTCCGAAAATTGACTCGTAAAAGTCGGAGAGAGTGAACATAGAGGAATTATAGCAGAAAATGCGGTAGCGCTGGGAGTGGCGGCAAAGCCGGCCACTGGACTGAGCGAAGCGAGGGAAGCGGCTGGAGCGGCAGCGGAACCACAGACATACTCGCTTCGCTCGTTTGCGTTAGAAGAAATTATTGACATTTGTGCTTTCGCACAGATGCATAACGACCTGCCGCCAGGCAGGGACCGCCTAGAAAAATAAGAGATTTTTGAGAAATTGTTAATATTGTAGATAAACTTCCGTTATTTTCATATAAACCGCAAAGTTTGCATTGACAGTTTTTCCAGAAAGACCTATAGTAAACTCCGATTTAAAAATCTTTGACACACTCACTACGGGGAAATATGAATCTTAAAAAAACTGCACTTTTTTCGGTCCTGTTCATGGGCGTTCTTTTCAAAAGCCTTTCTGAGCCTGACAACGGCAAATTTTTACCGACACCAGAACTTTTTCTTCCAAATCACATTTACTTTTAAGCGGGCGGAGGCCTTGATTTTCCTCTGGAATTTTTCAGCCAGGGAAACATCGCCATGACCGGATACGGCGGAAGTTTTTTTGTGGGTCTAGGCTACAACTGGAGCGGCTGGCTCATGGGCCTCGAATACACCCATGACCAGTGGGGCGAGGGAAAGGGAACTTATTCCCTCATGCAGAACTTCAACAACAACATCCTTGAGTTCAAGCTCAGGCGAATTCTTTCAAAAAAAAGCATCAGCTGGCTTCCTTCATGGCTTGAAGTTATTCCGGGGCTTGGGGCCGGAGTCAATTTCATAACCACTGACTATTATCCTTCAAAAAAAGCCAAGGACGAGGGACGGATGAACAGCGTCTCTTTGTTCGCTGACGGTGCCAACTGTTTTTTCTATGACGCATCCCTTGAATTCAGCTTTTTTCTTGGAACGGACATGATTATTCCTTTTGCAGGAATCGATTACAACGCTTTCTATGACACGAGCATTGGCGGAGGCTTCGCAGGTTTTGCCCGCGCCTATCTGGGGCTAAGGCTCTACCCTCTCGGAGTGGTGAACGATGTAAAACGGCTCTACGACAAGCACAAGGAAGAAAAACTTGCCGCTCAGAAGAAAATCGAAGAGGAAGTCCCTCCTGAAAAAGAAGTTGAATCTCTCAATCCAGCCCTCACTCTTTCAGTCACACCGGGCGAATTCTTTACGCCGGACGATGACGGTATTTCTGATACGGCAAAGGTGATGCCAGAACTTACAGGAGTCACGGAAAATCCTTCTTCATGGAAAATTGAGATTCTTGACCCGCAGAAACACAGCTTCAGGACCTGGGAAGGAAAAGGGAAGTTACCTTCATCCCTTGTCTGGGACGGCAAGTCTGACAGCGGGGAGCTTGTCTTCTCACAGAACACATATACGGTCAATGTGACGGTAAATCTTTCTGAAAAGGATGCCGCGCTTTCCGGTAAAAAAGAGCTTTCTTCAACGGCAACAATCAAAACAGGAATACTTATGATTGTCATAATTCCGGACAAACAGTGGAAAATCATCGTCAACACCATACATTTTGACCCTGACAGGGCGACTTTTGACATGATTCCGGACTGGCAGCAGAAAGAAAACCAGGAGACCCTAGACAGCATCGTAAGCCAGATCAGGCAGCACGGAAATGTCAGCATCCTTATCGAGGGCTATGCCAACAATGTCACGAACACAGAGCGGGAGGACAGGGAGGAGCTCGTTCCTCTCTCAAAGCTCAGGGCAAAGGCAATTCTTGAGATGCTTGCCCAGCGCGGGCTTGACAAATCTTCCCTTACGGCGGAAGGAAAAGGTGGGGCAAACCCGATTGCGGCATGGAAGGACCATGATAACTGGTGGAAGAACCGCCGCGTAGAATTTATCGTTACAAAAGAATAACGGAAGGAGCGTTAGGATATGAAAAAATTACAGATTTTTGCAGCAGCTTTTACTTTTGTATTGCTTTCAGGATGCTCATCCCTGTTCGAGAACATTTACAATGAGGACGGCTCTGAAAAAACAGGAGATGCGACCCTTACAGGCCGTGGCTCCACAAACACTGACATCACCAGCGGTCTTGTCGTAATCAAGGCAAGCGAACCCGAGATAAACCAGATTACCTTCGATGAGAACCAGAAGACATATTATGTTGGAGAAGTCCCTGACGGCTATAGTGACAGCACTTTTGAGGCAATCGGCTACACCAACGGAAACGATGTTCAGCTCATAGCAAAAGATGATCCTGCTGAATTCCGCTGTTTCGTCCATGACGAGCACGCAAGCGTAAAATGGACGGCAGAGCAGACCTGGCGCTATATTCCGACAGTCAAGAACAATGTGACGAAGGACTCTGATGGCAACGAAGTTTCCTATACGAGCGTAATATCTCAAAAAGCAGAGAAACTTTCAGAGCCTGTAAGCCTTCCTGTTTATGCTCTTTCAGGCTACAGTGACAAAAGCCGGGTCAATGCGGACATTCCTTACGGAGTTACGGTTCTCACCTGCACTATCACCGCTGATGACGAGCAGTACACGAACACATATCAGATTGTCGTGACCAAGAGCTTTGTAATGGCTGTCGCAGATTCTTCATCGGGGAACACTGTCACGGATCACGGTCTTGTAGTCATCAAGGCAACCCAGCCGGGCCTGAACGCCATCAACTACGATCCTCTTACCTACGAATACGAAGTCGGAGACTCAACCGGGGCCGACACCTCCGCAGACCTCACGGGACGGGATGATCCTCTTGTCTTCAAATGCTATCTTCTTGACGAGAACGCAAGGCTTTCATGGAGCGCAGTTCAGACAAAAAAATTCACTCCGGACCGGGACGAGAATAAGGGCGGCATCATCGGTCAGACACTGGAAGAGCTTGAAAATCCACTCGAATTTGATATTGCAGGATACGATGAAGCTTATTCGGGCACATCTCCATACCTTCAGTTTGTCGCCCAGGATTCTGATACAGCCGTCATGTCTACCCTGCCTTACGGCGTTACTGAAGTTTATGCGACAATCAATGCCGACAACACTGACATTGAGGGAAATAAAATAACGGACACGACAGTCTATAAAATCACCCTCACCAAGCGCTATGTAATCACATCGGCAGTCTCTGAGAATAGTGACAGCGGGGAAAGCGGACTTGCGGCTTATGTCACAGGAAAAGGTGACAAGAACCTGATTTCATACAATCCTCAAAAGACAAGCTACAGCATAAGCGGACTGAACGGCGGAAACGAGCTGGGAATGGTCCGTTTTGCCCCGGAAGACCCGGATTTAACCACACTTACATGGACTGCAGTTCAGACACACTCTTACACACCTAAAATCCTTGAATACAAAAGCGGTGACATAACTTATACATATCAGTCTGGCGGCGAATTCAAGGAACTTGAGAATCCTGTCAACCTCATGTCTGATGAAAACTTTAAGGTCATGGAAAACGATGACGGAACGAGATATTTCTGCGGCGGAGAGCTTCCTTACGGTATAACTGTCGTGAGCGTAACAGACTCATCTTCAGCCGATGCAAACAACTCCATCACATACAGCGTGACATTCGAGAAAAAACAGGTAGCCACGGGCACTAATATAGTCTCAGAAGATGACGGCGACATCAGCCTCATCACGGACAGCGGACTTGTGGTAATCAGTGCGGCCGAGCCTAATGTAAATCAAATTACATTCAAATCTGACACCTGTGAATATTCCCTTGACGACATTACGGCAGAAGATAACGACATGGGATTCCGCCTCTTCCTTGCAGACACTGATGCACAGCTCATATGGAGCGTAGTTCAGACAAAAGAATTTGAAGCCGTAATCGAAGAGAAAACGGAAGAAATCACTGATGAAAAACTTGGAACGACTACCACCGTCACCACCACCACGGTCACCGGTCAGAATGAAAACGTTGTTGATAATGTAATTGACTTTACCGTCGACGAAAACTTCAGCGGAAATCAGGCAATTATAGCAAACATTCCCTATGGAGTAACTGTCGTAACGGCCAGCGTATCTGCCGTCGGTGAGGCGACATCAACATACAGAATCACCCTTACGAGAAATATTTACAAGGAAAGCACCAGCTCTTCTTCTACGACAAGCTACTCAAAACTCTCAGGACTTTCTGTAGAAGTCACTTCGGGCGATGATTCATCCACAGGAAGTCTTACCCCGGCCTTCGATCCTGACACTACGACCTACAATCTCACCGTAGACGAGGAAGCGGACTTCATAACGATTGACGCAAGTCCGGCAAGCGAGGATGCGGAGATTTCAGAGCCGGCAGCCATCACAAAATACGGCACCGTTCCCGGCATAAGCGGAAAGACAATTCCTCTGGTGGGCGGAACCAGCCGCATTACCTTTACCGTAACTGACGAGACCGGCATCAGCCGCACCTACACAATCTATGTCAAAAAGCCAGCGGACGGCGACACAAGCCTTTCTTCTCTCACATACACGCCGGAAGCAGGCTATTCAAATGGCGTTGACGGCTCTGCTTTCAGCTTTGACAAAACTTATACAGGAGCAAGCGGAGCAGGAAGCGCAAAATATGCCCTTACATTGAGTGCAGACAGCCGTATTGACGTAAGCGAGCTTGTCTTCACCGCAGTTCCAAATAACAAAAGAACTACCGTCGCTTACGGCATTTCTGAAAGCCTGAATAATCTTCCTTCAAGCTGGACTGACGCTTACAGCTACACAAAGCAGAGCACAAGCCCTGTCTCACAGACACTTTCAATAGGAGATGAAGACACAGAAAATCTCACCCGAATACTCTGGGTACGCACCACAAGCGACAGCTACTATCACTACACTTCAAGCGGCTACGAAAGCGAAAAGCGGGCCGACACCAGCTACCATGCGGTAAAAATCACCAAGGCGGGAGACGCAAACCAGAATCTTACGGCTTTGTATGTTCTTGCAACTTATGAAGACGGAACTTCAAATAAGATTCTGGAGCAGACTTCTTCAAGCACAGTCGCCTATAAAACAACAGGGGGCAGCACGAATGTAACAACTTACGCAGACAAGCTTGACTTCTACTTCCGCCCGCTTGATAAGGATGCAAACATTACTTACAGCGCAAAAAACACCGCTTACGATGGCGGCGAAGAAAACACAAGCTTCACAAAAAGCGAAATCGGAACTCTTTCTTCATGTGACTATCTTAATGACGGTGCAAACAAATACTATCACTTTAGCCTCGGCGAAATCGTAAAAGGAACCGGCATAGACTCCAATACAAAGGATTTACCGAACGGAACTACAAGCGTTACGATTTGCGGAGTTACATACACATTCGTAAAACCGGATTTGAACAACACAAGCTACTCTGTAAGCGGATGGGAAGGCAACGGAAGCGGAATCGACACAGCCAGCCGCTCATATTACATCTATGTAACAAACGACACCCAGTCAGCGGTTCTTTCTCTCAATGTCACACAGCAAAACGCAAGCGTAAAAGTCCATAGCGTCGAGCATACTGCTGATTCAAACGGAAGCAAGCCTAAAAGTAAAAGCGACGCAAGCTACGCCGTGCTGCACAAGGACACGGCGAGTGACAATCTCGTCTCAAATTCATGGAAAGTCTCACTAGGAAACGCAACTTACTCAGCCGACGGTTACACGACGACACAGAGCGGAAACACGACAAGCACAATTCTTCCGGTCGGAACTACAGAAGTCGTCCTTTATGTTGAGAACAACGGCACAAAAACAGATTACACATACTACATCGTGCGTGCTGATGACAGCGAGGCCCGATTAAAGACGCTGACGCTTACCAATCCTGACGAAAGCTCAAAAACTGTAAATCTTGAACCAACAACATTTACAAGAGGCTGGGAATCAGTAACTGACGGTGCAACTTACGTGCTTTCAGACACCGCATACACGCTCGACAGGGGCACAATCACCCTGAACGCCAATGCAGTCTCAGAAAACGCCAGCATTACCGTAACAAAAAGCCACAGCGACAAGACGACTTTGACATCAAAAGATGATGCAAGCGACTGGAGCAGCGAAGTTGCAATAGAAAACAAGAATTCAAGTTCCGCAAAATTCAGCGGCAGTTACGACATTACCGAAAGCGATGCGGGAACCCTTCTCTTTACGATTACAGTAACGGCAGGAAACAAAGAAGACACTCACACATACTATCTTCTTGTCTATGTGGAAGCCGACAAAACTGCCAGCCTTACGGCGCTCAACATCGTTCAAAAAGGAAGCTCTGACTCTTATACGAATACAATTCTCGCAAACTCCTTCAAGAGCGAAACGACTGAGTACCCAGGCCTGTACGCAAACCTGAACTACACTGGCACCATCGTGGTAACGCCTACCGTTTACGAAAAAGCAAGCATTTCTGCGGCAAATGCCATTCTTCTTGCAGACAGTTCAGATGAAGACTCAGACGGCACAAGTCTTGCGACGCTGACCGAAAGCGACTATGAAGCCGGAGTTTCGTTCGATGAAAGCGCCGTGCTCACCATTCCGGCAAGCTACTACCAGAGCGTGCTGGGCCGCACAATAAAAATCAGCTACAGCGTGCAGGCACAGGACGCAAGCATTGAGCCTGTTGTCTACACTGCAGAAATTACCATTCCGTCTCTCACCACCATCACAAAAACAGAGACATATAAATATTCAAGCGAATATTCATATGTACTTCCTGATACAGAAGCGTCTTCTCTCGTTGCCTACCGCTTCGGCTCGGTTATTGCAGACACATCTACCTTCTTAGGTTCGTCTGGAAACTGCTTTGGCGGCATCGACATCATCGGCACCAGCGACAGCTCCACTTGGTACGAAAGCTCCTTCGGTCAGAGCGGCTTCCAGCTGGTCATGAACGTGGACGACAGCGACTACTGGGTGCACTTGGACGAGACCGGCACGGCTACCGCTTTCTACACCGTGGACTACAGCACTAATGCGGTCACCGCCCTTACTGACGACCAGGTGGCGGCCTTGGGCATAGGCCTTTTTGTTATCCCAAGCTTCCAGTACGAGGGAGACACGCCTTATCTTTCCCTCACGTTTGATGTAACCAACAGCAGCGGAAAGACCGTCAAGCTGGGCGCTTCCATCGACACCCTGGTAGGCACCGTCGCTGACTCCACAAACGTCAGAAACGACAGTGTAACCGTAGAGGAGACCGACAACGGCTTTATCATGCTAGGAAATGACTACACATTTACTGTGGTACTGAAAAATGCTTACGGAGTAGACGATGTAAGCCGCCTCTGGTATGGAGCCTACGACAGCACAAGCTTCAGCCACATGAATGTCTTTGAAAATGCGAGCGGCTCCCTTCCTTCTGACACCGACAGCGCAGCTTCCTTCAGCTGGGATTTGGGCAGCAATGAAAGCTATTCAAAAACAATCAGAATCAACATGAACAAAGCAAACTAAAAACGATAATTCAAAAAAGCGGTAGGGATTGTAGGGGCGGCGAAGCCGTTGCGGAACGTAGGGAGCGTTAAAAAAATGCGAAAGCATTTTTAGCGACTCTCCGAAGCAACTGCGTTGCGTAGGCGTAGTGGAGCAATGGAGCGATAGCGCAACCCCGAAAAGCAAACGAGCACGACAACGAAGGTGCTCGCCGCCCGTGCGAAGCACGGGACCGCCCATAAAAAAAATAAACCACAGATGTCACAGATGGCACAGATTATAATTTTTCAATCTGTGTCATCTGTGTAATCTGTGGTTAAATCTACCCGTTATATCTTACGAGCGGTTATCGTTTGAGCGAAAGTACAGTCTCAAGCAATGTATCTGCTGTTGTGATTGTCTTTGCGTTTGACTGGAAACCACGCTGAGTTACAATCATGTCAGTCATCTGCTCAGTCAAATCAACATTCGACATTTCCAGTGCACCAGCGAGCATACTTCCCGCACCAGCGATTCCAGAAGCGTTGATTTTTGCCTCACCAGAGTTGTTGCTCTTTACATAGGTGTTGTCACCGGCTTTCTCAAGACCGTTCTGGTTTGCGAAAGTTGCCATTGCCAGCTGACCAATCGCGCGGTTAGTTCCGTTTGAATAAACGCCTGTGATTGTACCAGTAGAGTCAATCTTGAAGTTCTCAAGATAGCCCAAAGTGTATCCGTCCTGGTAGAAAGCCTTTGTAGAAGAAGCAGATGCGCTCTGTGTTACAGTGTTAATCATGCTTCCGATTGTTCCAAGATTGATGTTCATTGTCTGGCGGTATGGGTTTCCGTCAGCGTCTGCATTAGACTCAGGAACAGTATAAGAAGCCTGAAGGATGATTTCTCCTGTCGGGTTAGAGTTGTTTCCTGCAGAGTCTGTTACGGCCTGCAAAGTTCCGTTGTTGTCGAAGCTGACTGTGAATGTGTTCTCAACACCGTCAGTTGTTCCAAGTCCTACCCGTGTCTGTGTGAACTCAGCGTTGTCCGGGTCAATCTGAACTGAAGCTGTCCACTGGTTCGGGTTTCCACGGACCCGAGTGAAGTTTACATTCAAAAGGTGCTCGTTACCGAAAGAATCATAGATTTTGAATTCAGTGTTCCATGTTCCTTTTGCGATGTCAGCCTCGTTTGCGTTCTCCGGGATTTCCGGTGTGTTTTTGTTCAGGTTACATGCAAAATTGATGTTCTGAGTAGCTTTTGCAGGGTCTTTTGAGCCAACAGGAATAGTGAGGTCCGTCGGGGTAGCTGCAGTCTGAATGACCATCTCGCCGTTAAGCTCACGGGCCATCCATCCCTGAACTCGCATTCCGTTAGCCGGGTTTACGAGAGTTCCGTTCTGGTCGAGGGAGAAGGCACCGGCACGAGTATAGTATGATTTCTCACCGTTTTTCTCGATGAAGAAACCGTTTCCCTGAATCGCAATATCAGTAGAGATGCCTGTTGACTGCAAGTTTCCCTGTGTGAAAACTGTGTCGATTGCGGCAACAGTCATACCAAGTCCGACTTCTTTAGGGTTTACACCGCCCTTTTCTTCAGTTGGTTTTGCGGCTCCTGAAAGCTGCTGGCTGATCATGTCCTGAAAGTTGACACGGCCTCGTTTAAAACCAGTTGTGTTTACATTGGCAATGTTGTTGCCGATTACATCCATTCGAGTCTGGTGATTCTGCAAACCTGAAACGCCAGAATAAAGTGATCTCATCATATCGCTACCCTCTTTTTTTTACTATTTTAGAAGCCGTATACAGCCTTGATTTTATTCATATCGTAGAACATACCGTTCACCTGTACCTGTGGGGAAGAACCTCTGGTGGCAGCGTCTACAATGCCCGTCGTCGTCTGTTCCGCACCAAGATCAATCTGAACCGTGCGGCCGAGCATACTCTGTGCCTCACTTGAATTGAACATCGTTGTCATTTTCTCGAAGTTCTGGCTCATGTTGGTCATCTGCTCCAAAGAAGAGAACTGTGCCATCTGGGCGATGAATTCAGTGTTCTCCATCGGGCTTGTCGGATCCTGATTCGTCATCTGAGCCATAAGGAGCTTGAGGAAGTCGTCCTTTCCAAGTTCGTTGCTCGCAACTCTGCCCTGACGGAGCTCAGCGTCGAGTTTTTTGTTGAATCCGTTTACAACATTATCGACCTTGAACTTGTCCTGGGCACTCATCGTTGTGTTGATGCTGTTAGCTGTCATTTCCATTCTTTTACCCCACATGTAGCGTCATTCGCTACACTTCAAATATCGGCATAGGATTTTTTGACTTTAACAAAAAACAAGCTCCCGGCGGGAACCTGCCAAAAAGTTCGCGGTGAACAAGTTCAAGCGAACTTTTGTCAGAATCCAAATGAGCACGACAACGCAAGTGCTCACGCCTCCGCTTGTTTTTTGCTCAACCAGAACCATCCTATGCCACTATATTGATTCCATAAGTTGATCCAGCGTATGCCTCGGCGGCTTCCTGAGCGAGTGCGCTTGGTGTTACAAAGTCACCGTAGCTCTTGTGAGCGAGGATTCCTGAGTTCTGCGGATTCTGCCGCTCGCCCTGAGCGAAGCCCTGCTGGCTTGAGTTGTTTGAGAAGTTCAAGTCGAAGCTGCCTGTCTCGAAGCCGCTTTCCGTGAATGCCTGTTTGAGAGAAGGAATACTCTCCTTGAAGGCTTCCATAGCCTCTTTTGTGTGAACCAGAATCTGGGCCGAAAGGTTCCTGTCGTCAAGGTTGAGGGAGATTTTTACATTTCCTAAGCCCTCAGGCCTAAGAATCAAATTGATTGAGCCCTGGTTATTGTCCTTAAGGATGATATTTCCTGCCTTAACAAAGTCAGGGGCGTTCTCCTGGACTGCATTCGTGAGCATTGACTGGAATGTGGATCCGTTTGCGCCGGCCGCCTGGTTTGAGGTGGAGGCGATATTCTGCTCAGCTCGGGCGGCAAGCTCCATCGTCATCTGGATATTTCCGTCAGCCTGCCTCTGCATTGAGAGGTTGATTTCTTTCTTCTCAGCCGCTTTCTGAACGATTTTGTCAGAAACCGCTTTTGCGTCAGTCTCATCAATAAGTCTGTGAGTTCTCATATCATGGACTGAAAGCTTTGCCTCTCCCTTCTCTTTTACCGAACTGATTTTTTTGTCATTTAAATTTTTGTCGCTTTTAATGCGGACGCCAAAAGGATTATCGTTTTCAGAGGCGGAAACTGCTCTGAGGAAGAGTTCCGGATCATTTACGGCAAGGTTCTGGGCGCTCTCAAGCCTTTCCTCATCGCTTTCTGCCCCCGGAATGAACTCTACGGCCGCATCAATCATGGCCGCAAAGTCTTCGCTTGACATTTCCTCGTTATCAGAGTCTTTTGTCGAAGAAACCAGCCATGAGAGCATTTTGTCGTCGATTTCATGGCTCTCAGCAGGTGAAGAAGAATCCCTGGCGGCAATTTCACCGGCTTTTTCTTCTGAATGTTTGCCCTTCTTTGCATTCTCAAGGATTCTCATGTTCTGAACTGAAATATTTTCGTTCAGTTCGCCGGATTCTGCGACTTTACTGAGATTTTCTCCGTTATTTTCTTCATCCGAAGATTTTTTCTGAGCGAGCTTTTCAGATTTTTCATCCTTATCGCCAGCTCTCTCCTCTTTTTTCT
>CAMOEE010000041.1 GCA_946611835.1 uncultured Treponema sp.
TTCACCACAAGAGAAAAATAAAACAGAAGCCACAAAAAGTGCGCCACCAAAAATCGATTTAACAAAATTCTTAACCATAATGACACCTCACTGCATAAAAAATAACTTACTTATAATTAGAAAATACTCAGCCCATATTAACATATATTTACAAAAAAAATCTTTAAAAATATAAAAAAAAGCCCCGGCCTAAGATTTCCCCCGGCCGAGGCAAAAAAATGATTCAGATTGAATATGATGTCCTACAGGTCCTATTCTCCCCGCAGGAAGTCAAGGGCCAGCATATCAGAGTTGAAGCCCACACCCACCAGAGCCTTAGCCGAAGCCCCCTTTGTTTCCTTTACATCCGGGAGAACTGAAGTGCACTGGTCACCGGCCTGCCATTTTGCAGGGTCTGTCATAGCCTCGAAGTTCAGTGTGGCTGATGCGCCTGTTCCAGTTACACTCTCAAGATATGCAACTTTTACGCCCTGTGTCGTTCCAAGGAAACTTGTGTTGATGTAAGAAATGACAGGTTTGATTTCAGCAAGACTTGTGCCATCTGGATTTGTAAGCTCAATGTCTGTCCATCGGCCTGCCCCGCTTGCAGAATCTACGATTACAGAGTTTGCGATTGAATACCCTTCGCCGGATTTTTTCAGATACAGGTAATACAATCTTGCATTCGTTGCATCCTGAGCGGCAACATGAAGATTTCCGGCCTTATCAATTGCGGCACTTACATAGCGGCCGAAATCAACCTTGCTGTTTGGAGTGATTCCTTTGTATTTTGTCCAGCCAGTTGAAATCTCACTGTTATCAGTTGCTGCCGCAGAATCTCTGGCAATGACATTTCCTGTGCTTGGGAATGCCTGTTTTCCAACCGCTACTTCAAGAGATTTTTTAGTCTTATTGTAGTAGATGATTAGAGGAGGATGATTTCCATCAGAGAGAGTCGTGCTTGTATCAACAAGAATGTCGCTCCATTCACCTGCCTCTTCAACAAATGAAGTAGGATTGTCATTCAATGTGTCAAATCCTGCTACAACAGCCTCTCCGCCTGTCATATCATCTGCCATGCGCATTTCTTTGCTCAAATCGCCGCCAGCACCGCCACTTCTTCCAGTATCCGATCCCCACATTCCGCCGACATAATCATATTTACCGTTTGCGTTGATTCTGTGACCTGCCCTGTATGCGGCATATTTCAAACAACGGGCATAAGAATCGTAATATGAAACATAAATATAATCAGTTGAAGAAGCATACTGCTGACCATTATTATCATAAGTCAGTTCGGCCTCATCTTTGTGCCAGCCGGTAATCCGAGGATTTTTGAACTGGTAGAGAACATAATCATAACCTGAAGAAGAATTTCGGGCCCTTGCACTTCCGCTGTTTCCCTGTTTTTCGATTATGATATGATAATTAGATTCGTTCGCAGGATTTCCATCACTGTTCAGTTCTGTCTTATCCCACTGCCAGCCTGCACGAGCCATAAATAAGCCGGGACCCCAGCAGTTAGCGTCCACATTTCCCACCCAGTTATCCTGGACGACATAATAAGGCATACCTTCAATAATCACGCAGTCAAGGGCATCTGCCGGCACACGGAAAATATCCGTATTGTTGGTGCCAAAAGTATAACGATAGCCAATATTATTGCCGCTCTTACTATCCAAATCATAGGTATATACACGAAGGTCATCGGAAGACAAGGCTGCAAAGTATGTGTCATTTGCAGAAGAAATTGACTCTACCCCAGCAGAACCGCTTTCTTTCGTGTAGATTTTTCCGCCGTCACTGTTGCCAGAATCAACTTTCTTAATCACCCCGGAATGAGGATTAATGCTTCCCGCAAAAGTCGTCTCAACATTCCAGACCGCAAGATACCTGTCGTCAGTCCAGAAATTCGTGCCGTTCGTGCCTGCTTTTTTAAGGCCCAGTGTTGTCTTTTCGCTTGCAAGATATCCTTCCTCGATATTGTTTCCTTTAAGATTGCTGTTGGTGTTGTTGGCCGTTGTTGCGCCCTGGACTGTTACGGAAACAAAGCGGGAATAAGCCGGGGAAGCGACCTCGACATAATTTCCGTTTACAGAATCTGTCTTTACAGTTCCGCTCTCAGATGAGGCCGGACTTCCAGAAGCACTTATGCCGTTTTCAGAGTCGTAATAATTGACGCTTGCAGTCTCTCCAGCCTTGAAGTTCATTCCGTAAATGCGGATTTTCTCCCCGGCGCGAACAGGATATCTTCCCAGGCGGGAACGGTTTACTTCGCTTCCGTCTGCAAGAGTGATTGTGCGGATATAAGGAACGAAATCCATTCTGTAGAGGGAAGTCGGCTCATTGGCTGTCGTCTGCGTTGTTGAAGGAGCAGATTCGTTTTTATTTCCCTTGTCGCTTGCCACAATCTTGAATTCCTGAGCTGAGGCGACTCCGAATTTTGTCGTATCGACCCGGAAGCGGAAGTCAACTTTGTGGTCTTTCTGGCTCGGCTCCCGCTCAGAAGTGATTTCAAAGCTCTTCCAGTTTTCTGGCAGGCCGCTCACATTGAATTTGTAATCTGAATCATCCTCAAGCATTTCTCCGCTTTCCTTGTCGAAATATGTCGGAGTCGAAGCATTGAATGAACGCCATTTTCCTTCCTTGTATTCAGCGACTTTTACCGAAACCGAAGAATCAGGCTCAATAATGCTGATAGTCTGAACCAGGGAGCCGTCCGTAACCTGACCGCGAATATAGATTTCACCGGCGACTTCAGGATTATATTTGCCCAGGTCTTCTTCTGTATCTACATGTCCCAGCGGCTGCTCATTTTCGTCGTAGACCGTAGAAGAATCTTCCTTGCTCTTCCAGTAGAGGGTATCAAAAAGAGGAAGAGGTGCTTCCTCGTCAACAACATTGATTACCATTGGAATTGCAAGAACCGCCCAAAGAGTGTTTTCGCCCTGAGTCAGAGAGTCGTCACTTGTGTCAACGCCTGTGGTATCCCAGAGAGTGAATGAAAGATAGCGGGATTTTTTTCCTTCGCTTGTCCATGACTCATACTCTTCGAGGGTCTTGCTTGAAAGATAGATACCCTTTTGAGGCAGTTGGGAAGCCGCACTTGCCAAATCCTTGTTTGTGATGCTGATGCTTGTTCCACCGGCACTTGCGCTTCCAGCCTTAAATGTTACAAGCTCAGAAAGTTTGTCACTTCCTGTTTTTGGCTCAGAAGGAGCTTTTTTGCTGATGTCTGTGTCAGCCTCGCTCTCTTCCATATTGTATTTGATGTCTCCCCCGGCAGTGTTTCCGCCAACGATTTCCGGCAAAATCAAAACTGCATCTTTTGCGATGAAGTTGCCGTTTACGCCCTTGTCACTAAGGACAGCGAAGGCAGAGGCATCATTGTTTTTGTCGAGAGTTGAATAGAATACGAATTCTCCCATTTCAAGTCCGTTTTCTACAGCTGGAGAATTGTAAAGATAAGGATTCTGAGCGTCTGCCTTGCTCAGACCGAAAGCCTCGTCAAATGTTGCCGCATAATCCTTGAATACATCCTCATCAAACTTGAATTTGTTATCCACATTCAAATCCGTGGCCACAAAGACTTTTGCGATTCTCGGCCGGTTGTTCTGAACGCTTGTATCGACATAGGCATGATTGACATTTCCTGCGTTATCAAAGGCAACGACATGGATTCGTGCAGGACCGTCTTCGATATTGTTTGAGTCAAATTCGGCAGTCCATGTGTAGACTCCGCTCTTGACTTTAAGGCTTTCCGCAAGTCCGTCACCCAAATCGCTTCCACTTTCGCTCTCATCGCCCGATACAGTGTAAGCCTCACTTCCCCACTGGAAAAGCTCGGTACCATTTTTGTCAACGAAGGCGGCATAGACAAACTCAACATCAACGACGCCACTTCCATTTTTGAGCCCCAAATCAGAATCAAGTGTTGCCGTATTTGAAGAAATGTCGGTCACCTGATAATAAGAACCATTGATTCTGACTCTTCCGTAAGTCCGGTTTATGAATGAATCAGAAGCCAGTCCGCTGTAAGTGATTGTAGTCGTTTTTGTACTGCTGTTTGTTCCCACTGTAACGCTGCTTGCAGGAACATACAAAACAGGGAGATTGTCGCTGTTAAGATAAACGCCTGCAGAAGAAGGCTTTTCCGTAGCATAAATCGCAGATTTCAGCTCATCACCAGAAGAATAGATTCGGTACGCAGAGTCTTCTTTGACAATTGGATTATAGACAGATTTTTTTGAAGCCCTCTCAATCCAGAATCCGATAAATGAAAGTCCTGAGCCTGTTTCATAGACCTTGTCTCCGAACGAGAATGAGCCGTTTGAGTTTTCGATGACATATTTTTCTCCGAGAATACCGTCTGCGACAAGCCTGAGTTTTCCGTCATCAATACTTTTCTTGCTCGCATCTCCTGTGGCAACGAGACTTGTTGCAGAATCAAACATTCCCGGAGCCGTATTATCGATATTAATGCTTATGTACTCATTGATTCCCTTGTGGCTTCCGTCTTCAAGCGCAAGCTGAGAATAGATTGAGCCGTCAGAAGATACAGGAATTGGAATTGCGAAGGTGTAGGTCTTTGTTTTTGAAGCAGGAGCCATCTCGCCTTTTTCTGTCTTGAAGACAACTTTGTGGGCATCATCCGAAAGTGATGTAAGGTTAACTCCCTCAACCACAGAATCATCCGTGACAGTTGCGACATAATACCAGTTTGCCTTTCCATCCTTTCCGCCGCTAATCCACATATCACTCTCATAAGGGCGCTCAATAATTACTTTGTTTGCAAGTTCATTGCCGTCACTTCCGTAAACTTTTCCGTTTTCAACCCTGCCGATTTGAACTCCGCTTGAGACAGATGATGATGAAATTCCAGAGCCAGCCAGTGCAGAATCGAGCTTGACAAGTTTTGCCCCGCTCAATTTTGGAGCCTCAGTATCGACGAATGCCATTCGACTTGATGAATAGCCGTATTCGTTTTCGTCAAAGGCAGAAACAACCGCCTTGATTGCGATGATTTTTTTATTTTCTTTGGCAAGTCTATCTACGATTAAGTCGGCCTCGCTTTCCTTTTCCTTTGCAAGAGTGAACTCAATGTCAAAGGCCTCGACAGAAGCCTGACCTGTAACAACCTGCTCGATGATAGAATCACTTCCGCTGCCAGAAACTTTTAATGTCTCTGTTGTTTTGTTAGGCTGAATGATTTTAACATCACTGTCGAGATTTACTTTCGTCCATCCAGAGTAATTTTCGCCTGCAGAATAAACTTCCTGAGAGATTGAGTCTGTATCAGATGCAGTAGTATCGTATGAAGCATAGTAAAGCTCTGTAAGGGCAATTTTTGTGATTGCTTCGTTATCTTTTGCAACCCCCTGCAAAGAAATTTCCTCGCTTAATTTCTGCCATGAGTCCTTTCCTGATGAATCCGTAACGCTTTCTTTCGGATAAGAAATTGAAGCGGCAGGTTTTCCACCCTCAATGTCGATGTAGACTTTGTTTCCGACTATAATATCCTGATTTCCCGCAAGGTCAGTCACGAAGAAATAAACTGGAAGAGTTCGATAACGTTTTTTTTCGTCTGCCGTTGAGCCGTATTCTGAGGCATAAGTGAGGACTTTGTTTTCGCCTTCCCCGCTTGAGGCGTATCCATAATGAACGAGGCTCGCCTTTCCTGCTGAAACAGTGCCTTCTTTTCCTTCAGGGCTTTCAAGATAAGAACTTCCGAATTCAATTGCCCAGGTAACTTCTCCAGAAGCCGCTGGGAAATTCTTCCAGTTAGCGGCATCTTTTAAAGCCTCAATTCTCTCAGAAGCAGTTCCTGCATTTTTAACGGCTTCCTGCTGACTTCGATTGGGAATCATATACCGGAAGGAATCGGCGCTTGTTCTGTCAACGCCTGCGACCCCCACATCGGTTATCGTTCCCTGAATCGTCGTTTTTCCTGTAATCCAGCTGATGTTTTCCACCGCCTCATTTTCAGCCACACTTTTAGGTGCGGTAATGCTTACGCCCGGAGCCGAACTGTCTATCTTAAGGATAAACTGCTGGTTTGTTGAGCTGTTTCCGGCCTTGTCAGGAACCTCAATCTGCAGGGTGACATTGCCGTTGAATTCAACATCTGATTTTTTGCTGCTTCCGTCTGAATTCGTTTCGACCGAATTATGTTTTCCCGAAATGAATTCTTTTTTTATCGTACCCTTTAAGATTCCGTTTGTTGAGTCGTATTCAGCTTTAAAAGCATTTTCCCCAAGTGAAGAAAGAGGATAGAAAGTGCCGTTGTAGATTGCCGTAACGGAAATATTATCAGTGTCGATTCCGCTTGCGCTCTCCTGATCCTTTACGACAATCTCAAAAGCAACATCCTTTGTTCCGTTTGCAGGAATATTCTGCTCATCCTCAGCAACTTCCGTAAATTCAGGGCCAATCTGGTCTATATAAATGTCGTAGCTTGTTATTCCGGAAAGATTTCCTACATTATCTTCCGCCGCAAGGTAAATCGTGCTCTTGCCGCTGGGATTGAATCCTGAAATCGTGCTTGAAAATTTTCCGTTTGAGTCGGCTCCCATAGCTCCACTTGCGATTTCCTTTAGTTTTGCACCGTTTGTGGGAATTTCAGAAGGATTTATCGAATAATGAATTGCGCTTATGCAGCTTTCTTCTTCCTTGTACCAGCCCTCGAAAGTGAGCGCCGTATCTTTTCGCCAGCTTTTGTCCTCAGAATTGTATTTGGAACCGCCAATCCGAATCTCGCCGGGTTTAGTCCTGTCTTCTGAATCTTCGTCTGCCGTCACGAGGACCGGAGGCGTAATATCAGCATAGTATTCTTCGCTTATAAATTCCTCTGATTTGTTTCCGGCCTTGTCCGTCGCAGAGAATTTTACATCAATTTTGTCATTTTTGACAAGAGAAATTCCGTCAAAGGCTTTTCCCTCATCGTTCGTCATGTTGAAAGAATAGACTCCGCCCAGCTCTCCTGTTTTAATGCTTTCGCCATTTTTGCGGATATCATAGGAAGCCTGATAAGGATTTTCCTCATCAATATTTCCACGCAAACAAGACAAGCCCTTTTGGCCAACCCAGTTTTTGCCCTTTTTGTCCGTGTAAACTACTTCAGCCTTTGTTATTTCCACTTCCGGTTTTTTTGTATCAATGTGAACGATGTACTGTGTCTGGAAATTTCCGCCGGGCTGGGCTTCTGTCTCCAAGTCAACCGTATACAGATATCGCTTTCCCGCCGCAAGAAGAGTTTCTTTCTCTCTGTCACTTGCCTTCTCAAGAAGATTGAATGAGAAAGGCTGGTTCTGCAGACGAGAATCCTCATCATCATAGGTCATGCCGCCGCTCAAGGTAAGGACATCATTATCATCCGTAACAGATTCGTCCGTAACTTTCAGGCTATATTTTACGCTGAGGATTTTTCCTGAATCACAGTTTGCGCTGCCTTTTACGCTCAAATCCCCTAGATTGCTGTAGCTGTTTGCAGAAAGAACATCTTCGGAATCATCATTCTTAACGAAGCAGACTCCCTTGAAGGTCGGCTTGTTGCCTGTGACGGCCAGCTTAAAGCCATAATAACTGTCGCCTGTTGTAAAGCAGAGACCTTCCTTGTCACGGCCCGTAGCAAAGAAAAGATATACAGCATCCGAAACAGGCAGTTCTTCCGGGAGCGTGTAGGGATAAGTGTATGACTCTCCTGAACCGCTCACATCTCCGGTCAGTTCAAGTTTATCGAATATTGTGATTCCGTTTTTCTCACGCCACTGCTTGTTTTCAGAAAGATAATTGCTCCAGATTTCTTCGTTTTGTGCAGCATGAGAGGCTTTTACCTCGTTAGAATCTGTCACTGAATCATAAAGGTATGAGTCAGAAAGCTCCTCCATGTCAGCATTGATTTTTTTGAGCAGTTCGCCCTTATTAGCGATAAATTCCTCAACAGAAGAATAGGCTGTAAATGGACCGACAAGATAAGCCTTTTCTGAATTTTTGTCGATTGCATCCTGATTCAAGCCCTGGGTCGCGACGACAGAGAATTTTGCCTTTACACCTGACTCATTCCATGCAGTTTTGGCCCCGTCCACAGTTTTCTTATCAAAAGCAAAACCGATTACGCTGTAAGTGGGGTTTGCCTTTGGATTGAGGGTGAATTTTGCAGTTGAAGTTGAGTTCCCGGCGGCCATGAGGGCAGATTTCAAAGTATCAAGATTTTCGCCGCTGTAGGTTCCGCTGATGACCTGCATCAATGTATTGGCATCAAATAAATCAGCACCGACCAGATCACGGATATTGTAATAGGCAAAGAGTTTGTCAGTGGTGTTTCCGGTAAAAGACGCCACATCAGAGATTATGTTTCCCTGCTCAGAAGAATCAGGACGGTAGACCTGGGCTTCGTCACTCAAAAAGATTTCGGCCTTGTATTCCTGTGCGCCAGTCCTTTTCTTTTCGGCATCCCCGTCAAAATAGATTGAAATATATGTTTCGTTAAGCTCCCCTTCTCCGTCATCATTTCCCAGGTAGCTTGCAATTGTCTCGCTTGTACCGCCTGCTGTCGTTACATTGTTTATGGTAATGGGATTGTTTTCTGAATCAGCAACGACATTCCCATCCTTGTCACGCACAATCACTGCCATTCTTGCAACCTTGTGGGCATCGGCTATCGTTCCTGTGATTTTGAGGCGGGTTCCATAATTCGTCATATCCGACTCGTCATCAATCTGGGGACTTGTGATAAAGAATACCGGCGGCGTGTTGTCAATCTCGACTGTTCTGGAGTTTGTACCTGAAGAATGTCCGGCTCCATCGTAAGCTACGACTGAAATCTCGTATTTTCCGTCGGGATATGAGTACCTGATAAGGCCCCATTCATCGGCTTCATCAGATTTCTTTTTATTGAGGGAAACAGACCATTTGTTTCCGGTGACTACTGCATTTGTCGTTTCTAAAGTTTCCTTTGTCTCAACATTTACAACCTTGACCGAAACAGAAGAGATACTTTTGTCATCGGAACAGGTGCCGGAAAGCACAAAGTCTTCACGAATCACGGAACTGCTGGGCGGATAGGCAATGCTCAAAACCGGGGCTTCGGCGTCAACCGTAGCACCAAGACCTGCATCCTCACCGCATGAATAAAAGCTGACGAGCGGAATTACAGCAAAAGCCGCAAAAACAACCTTCTTAAGACTTTCAAAAACACTTTTTTTCATATTTTACCTCATTTAAGAGATTATATACTTTTTTAATGCCTCCAAAATTAGAGATTTTGGAGATTTTTCATACAATTTTAAGGTTTACTGCAAAATAATTGTCGGGTTTTTGGCCCGACAAAAGATGAAGCCTGCACTTTTCAGCACAGGCTGTGATTTTTAGAAGACATTTACACGAAGACCGAATGAAATCTGAGGAACAAGACTTTTGACATCTTCTTCTGAAGAAACATCGGTCGGGATGAACCAGAGCTGACCTTCGGTGTAGAAAGCGATTGTCCTGAACATCTTCTGCTTTGAGAATGTAATCCGCGGGAATTCAAGCTGCAAAAGACCTGCCGAGAGAATCTGAGCCTTACCGGAACCTGTCTCGTTGAAGCGGGTGAAGTTTGCACCGACAGCAACATTAAGGCTGAGCCATTCCCAGTCAGGGCCCAGGTAATATCTGAACGGCATGTAGAAGACATTAGCAAGAAGCTTTATACCGAATACATTGTCACCACCATAGCGCATTGTCGAATCATCGAAGAGTGCTCGCTGCTGCTGGGTAAACTGACCCCACTGAACCTGGAGCTTAACATTATCGTCGAAGAAGGTAAGACCCGCACCAACATTGAACAAGGTTGCGCCCCAGAACTGCCAGTCGAAGTACAAGCCCTGAATGAAGGCTGGAATCTCGTAAGATGATTTGTCTCCCTGTCGCAGGGCCAGAGTAAGGCTCTTGAGGGCAACATCATCCTTCGCAAGACCTGAGAATTCAAGCAGCTGGTTGTAATGACCGCCCGCTCCCGGAGAAATGAGCTTGATAGTAGGCTTGGTGCTGTCAACCTGAACGATACAGCGGGTAACAGCGACTTCACCGTTCTTCATTTTTGCACGGACAAGGAGGAAGTGGTATCCTTCTGCGATATCCTCGTTCTCAACACGGTAGCGCCACTTTCCGTTTGAAGAAAGTTTTTTGAATGTTTTTCCGTTATCAAGTGAAAGTTCGACAGACTCAACGCTCTTTGAAGCGACAGCCTCTTTGAGTTCCTTGGAAGCACCCTTGGCGTTTGCACGGACAACTTCTTCCTCATCCCAGGAATAACCTGAATTACCGATGATGTAAGGCCGCTCGATTGCAAAGTCACCGTAAGTAAAGTTGTCGATTGTAATCCATGGACCTACGGCACCATAATTGAGGTACTGGGTGTTCGAAATAATCTTTGAAGTGTCTGCAAGGAAGGCCTCGACACGAATGTCATGCTTTCCTTCTGCAATCATTGTCTGGTCGAGAGTGAACTTGAAGTAACCGCTCTCGCTAAGCTCAGTCTGTGCGATGTTCTTTCCGTCAACGAAGAGGGTAAGGCTCTGAACCTCATTTTCGCTCACGGCCGTTCCGTAAATGTTGAATGTGCCCTGAACATGCTCGCCGTTGAGAGGATAAAGCAAATCGACCTTTGCCTTAGGAGCCTTTTTGTCAAGCTTGATGTTTCGGCTGACCCGGGTGATGTTCTGGGCAGCGTCAACGCCCGTAAGTTCGATATTGTAGAATCCGTCTTCAAGATTTGAGATGTCGAGAGCCTGAGTGATGATTTCATCAGGTGTTAGATCCGTTCGGGCAAGTTTTGAGCTTACCGTGCGGCCTTCAAGGGAGCGGATTGTGATGTAAAGTTTTGTAAGCTCAATGTTATCGATTGTCTGACCCGAGAAGAATACCATTCCGGTAGACTTTGAATCATCAAGCGGGAGCATAAGGTCAATCTTTGGAGCCGTGTTATCAATGTTAATCAAAGATGAATACAAGCCCTCAATTCCGTACCAGTCAACGACCTTCATGAATACGACATGAGTTCCGTCCTCAATGACCCTGGTATCGAATTCGTAGCTCCAGTTGCACTGGGTCATCTCGTGGCCGTAGTTGCCTTTTGCCTCGTTGTAAGAATTTCCGTTGTCAACTGAGATGTAAACAGCCTTGATACCGTTTTTGTCGGTTGCGATACCTGTCATTTTGACGGTCTGCTTTACAGTCTCGCTGATTGGAGGTGTAAGGACTGAACCTTTCGGCTCCTCAAGAGAAATCCGGAAGTTTCGTGTGAACTCAGGGCCTCGCACACCGTTGATATCAAGTGCATAGACTGTGATTGAGTGCTCGTTGTCAGTGAAGTCAGTGAGCTTTTTAGGAATGATGAAGCTTGTTCCAATCTGGTTAAGCTCCTCATAGCGGCCGTTATCGAATTTGTAGAAAATTCTTGGACCTGCAACGACTTCACCAAGCTCGTTCTTCATTACGCCGTCATCATCATAGATAACGCCTGAGAATTCAAAGTCCCGGGTGAGTACGGCATTTTCTTCTGGAACATGGACTTCGGCTACCGGCAAATCGCTTACATTGTCGATGATGAAATTCCACTGCTTGATTTCGCTTTCGTTGCCGATTGCATCGATGAACTTGAAGCTCATCAAATCGTCGATTGGTTTTTCGCTGGTTCCCACATGAGTTGTAATCATTGAAGAAAGAGGAATATCAATTGCTTTTGCGCTCTCACCTCGTTTTACAGGAGCGAAATACTGAACTTTATCTAGGCGGCCGTTGTCCTTTGCGATGAATGCGATAAGGTTCTCACCGTTTACGATGTCGTCTGTTCCCGGAAGAATGACCTCTACCACCGGAGCTGTTGTGTCCTTAAAGACCGCAAGAGATTTTACGGTAGACTTGCCTGTAAGGTCTGTGGCCCTTACATCAATAGGAATAAGGCCGTCTGCAGCATTAGTCACGCTGACATTTGCAGAATACTGACTTCCAGATCCCCGCATGTCAATCCATGATTCGCCGCCGTCCACAGAATATTCGACTTTTGCGATTCCGTTGACATCATTTGCAGTTACAGTGAGAGCTGTGCTGTTCTTAATCCAAATCTGATTTTTTGGAGAAACAATCTCAACAGCTGGTGCCTCTGTATCAACGATGAGGTTTACGAGAGAAGCTGAGAATGACTTGCCTTTTCCGTCTTTTGCGCTGACTGACACATTTTTGTAAGTTCCGTCTTTGAGGCCCTTGATTTCAATTGATTTTCCATTGTTTGAAATCTCAAGACCGCTTACGGAAAGGGCTGGCGTTACAGGAGCCGAAATGTTTGCGAAACCTGTAAATGGAGCCTTTGTAGAAATAATGTAAGAATTGACAGTGTTGCTGTAAACTGCGTTCTCGTCCGGAATCCAGTGAATGTCACCGACCTTCCAGCTGCTCCGCTTGTCAGGAACAGGGCGAACTACGCAGAAACTAACCTTGCAGCTTCCGTGAGCGACTTTTCCGGCTTCGGCACGAACTGTGAGGGTTGTTACACGAGACGGAAGGTTTGCAAGCTTGACTTCGTAATGACCGTCAACGAGGGCAGCTTTTCCTGACTGCTTGACCTCGCCACCGATTTCATCATCACCCTCAATCAAATAGTTTACTGAAACAGATTTTTCTTCGGTCTCAACATTGAATACGGCTACGGCAGGATTAGAAGATCCCTGGGGGATAACGACATTCATGCCGCTCTTGTATTCTGCGCCGTTGATGCTGACAATAGAAACTTTGATTCCGCCTGAATCGTCGTTGCCCTCAAGAAGTTTGTCTGCCAGAGGTGCATCAAGCAAATCCTCGTGAATGTATGACAAATCCTTGATTTCAATGAGAGACTTCTTTTCGACGACCCGCTCATAAATATCTTTTGTAGTGACCGTAATCTGAATTAAGCCCCAAGGAGCCTGAGAGAGAGGAATCTTTACAGAGATGTTCTTTTCCGGGTTTTTAGGAGAGAATTCTTCAGAAGCAAAGATATCGTTGAGTCCGCTTTCAATTTTGTAGCTGTAAGATGCGATTCCACATGGAGAAGAAGCCGAGACCTCATAGACAGGATTTGACTCAGGATGAACAAGAATTCCGTTCACGACTTCATTTCCGTTGATTTTCGGATTTGTGAAAGTGGCCTTTTCACCCATTGAAGTGAAGGTCGTCGTTACAGGATTTCCTTTTGTTCCGTTGCGGTCTGTCGCAACAACAGTGATTTTGTGCTGGCCGTAAGGAAGATTTTCTGCTTCAAGCTGGGCTGAGAAAACGCCTTCAGAAGGAATCTCGATTGCAGGCTCACCGTCAAGGCTATAAGAGACAGAAGAAACTCCGTCGTCATCAGTTACGATTCCACGGACAAAGACAGAGCCGGAAAGCCCCGAAATAACAGAATCCTTTGCTGGAGACTGAATCGTGACCACAGGCTTGTCGAGTTCCTGGTCAAGGAGGATTGTTTTTTCGATTGTTACCACATTGCCGGCAGTATCAAGGGCCGTAACCTTGAATTCAGTTTTTTTGCCGCCGATTGAGCGGGTGTCAATTTCTTTTGCCCAGTAAGGGTTGCCCGGAACAAGCTCAAAGTCTTCTGTCTGGCCGTTGAATGTCCATGAAAGTTTCTGGAGACCGACCTTATCCTTTGCGAAACCTGCGACAGTGAAGATACCCTTGCAGACCTCGTCTTCTTTTGGAGAGACTACTTTTACATCAGGCTTTGTATTATCAATGAAGTAAAGGTAAGAAGAAATTCCGACAGACCCCATATTATCGATTGCCTTGAGCCAGAGAATCGCAGGACCGTCTTTTGAAATTCGAGTGTCGATAGGAAGCTCGAAATTCCACAATGCGTTTTTCTTGTCTTCGCTTATTTTTATCTGAGTATATGTCTCGCCGTTATCAAGAGAATAATAAAGGGCCTTAATTCCGTTACCGTCCGAAATGGTTCCTTTGAGTGTAATTTTGCCGGAAACAAGCTCACCGAGAGTGTGGTTAGTTACTTTTGTAACAGGCTGACGACGGTCAAGGTTCCATGTTACGAAAGCCTTCTTTTTTGGCTTGTCCTTTGAAGAAAGGCCATTGATATCAACGCCCCAGACTTCGATTGTATGCGGGCCTTCAGCAAGATTGTTTGTATCAAGATAATAAGACCAGAATTCTTTTCCTTCGGCTTTTACCGGGTCTCCGCCATCAAGGATAAGCCAGACCTCTGAAACGCCGTCATCATCAACACATGTACCGACGATGTTAAGGTTGCCCGGAACCCGCATGTTAATGATGGGGTTAGTGATTGAGCAAATCGCATAGTCTGAATCAGGATCGATAAAGAGGTTGTAGGGACCTGCGATTTCAGTGTTACCGCCCTTGTCCTTTGCCTCAACATAGATATTATACTTTCCGTCCTTTTTTTCATTGATGTCGAAAGATTCCTGCCAGCTGTCCATCTTCTCAACATTACGATAGGTGACATCTTTTTTACCGAATGCAAATGCCGAAAGACTGCCAGCAAACAGAATACAAACTGAAACCAATAAACTCTGAGCCTTTTTCATTTTTTAGTAACCCTTATACTTTTTATAATTACTTTAATTCTAGTAAAACTAAGAAACAAATTCAAATCCTATTATATTGATTTTGAATACTTTCTTATTATTATTTTTAATTATCGACAAAAAATGCAGGATACTAGAATAAAAAACTGTGGTAATCCCCGGCAAATGGAAGTAAAAT
>CAMOEE010000042.1 GCA_946611835.1 uncultured Treponema sp.
CTACAAAAATCCGTGAGAACATGTCTCTCCGCCGCCTCGAAGTTATCGATGTTCCTGCAGGTTCTGCTAGCGCAACTTATGTTCACTCAGACTTCAAGACTGGTGCAGTTGTCGTAGTCGAAGGTTCTGATTCAGAAGATGTAAAAGTCTTCGCTAAAGACTGCTGTTTGCACCTTGCTGCATTCACACCGGCTTATACAACAAAAGAAGAAGTTCCGCAGAGCTACATCGACGAGCAGAAGGAAATCTTCCAGGCTCAGATGGCTCAGGACGAGAAAATGGCTTCTAAACCTGAGAATGTCAAAGCTGGCATCCTTCAGGGAAAAATCAACAAGCACCTTGCTGAAATCTGCTTCGTTGACCAGGCTTTCGTAAAAGACGACAAAGTTACGGTCGCTAAAAAACTTGAAGAAGTTTCTAAGGCTGCTGGAGCTAAACTTTCATTCAAAAAAGTCGCTCTTTACATTCTCGGAAAATAATTTCTCATAAAATCTGGCGGTCAGGTTTATTTCTGACCGCTTTTTATATTTTTTTTGATGATTCATAAACGGAGGAAAATATGGCATTTGATGCAAAGTCTAAGATGGACAAGACCATTGAAGGTCTAAAAAATGAAATGAACACAATCAGGACAGGTCGTGCATCTGCTTCCCTTTTTGACAAGGTTCGTGTTGATTATTACGGGGCAAAATCACCTCTCTCTCAGGTCGCTCAGATTTCAATTCCAGAGGCACGCTCAGTCGTAATCTCTCCGTTTGATAAATCATTGATTACAGAAATAGAAAAGGCAATTCTTGTTGCTGATTTCGGACTTAACCCATCAAATGACGGAAAAGTAATCCGAATCGCAATCCCCGCCCTCACCGCTGACCGCCGAAAGGAGCTTGTCAAACAGGCTAAATCAGTCGGAGAGAACTACAAAACAACTATCCGCAACATCCGCCGTGACGGTAACGACGACCTCAAAAAACAGCAGAAAGCAGGTGAGATTACAGAAGATCAGCTAAAAAAAGAGACTGATGACCTTCAGAAACTAACTGACAAATATATCGCAGAAATTCAGACAGTCTGTGACGCTAAAGAAAAGGAGATTATGGCATAAGCCATAGAAATTCCCGTGTGAAGGCACGGGAATGATATTTATATGACTACTGAAGAAATTATTGCCCGTGGTCTTCCAGAGCATGTCGCTGTAATCATGGATGGTAACGGCCGCTGGGCAAAAAAACGGGGATTTCCTCGAACTGTTGGTCACAAGGAAGGGCTTCAGGCCGCAAAAAGGATTGTGACTGCTGCTTCAAAGCTTGGAATCAAGTATTTAACTTTCTACACTTTCTCTACCGAAAATTGGAAGCGCACTCAGGAAGAAGTTGGCTATCTCATGGGAGTGATTAAAGGCCATCTTCGTGCTGAATTTGATTTTTACAAAAAAAATGGAATCCGTCTCGCTCATATAGGAAACATGGACGGTTTGCCGGCTGATGTTCAGCAAGAGATTAAGTGCGCGATAAAAGATACCGAAAATTTTACAGGGATGACTTGTGTGCTTGCCATAAATTACGGTGGCCGTGACGAAATCGTCCGAAGCATTAAAAAGATTATAAAGAGCGGTGCTAGCGAAGATTCTATCACTGAGGATCTTGTGAGCAAATCGCTTGATATTCCGGATTTACCGCCTGTGGATCTGATGATCCGAACTGGTGGTGAGGAGAGGCTCAGCAATTTCCTCTTGTGGCAATGTGCATACGCCGAGTTTCTCTTTACAGATACACTTTGGCCGGATTATAATGAAGAGGAGTTTATTTCTGATATTGGTAAATTTCAGCAGAGAAACAGACGCTTTGGTGCTGTTCCGAATCAATAATGCTGGGGATGGGGATTTTCAATGAATAAAGTTTTGCAGCGTCTTTTAGTATTTTTTGTAGGTTTGCCTTTAGTAATTTGTCTTGTCTGGTTCAATCAGTTTCATCATATTGCTTTGCATATTCTTGTGTTTGCGTCAGTTGTTTTTGCTTCAAACGAGCTTTACCGCATCCTTTCAAAAAAATTCTCACTTCTCCCCCGCCCTGTCGTTATTGTTGCTGCGGCGGTCCCGGCTTTTGTCTGTGCGATTTGTGCTTTCCTTGAACTCGATCTTTCTTTTATAGATTACAGCTTTGTTTTCATGCTCCTTCTTTGTATGGCTTTTGAGGTTCTTTCGGCTGATTCTTTCGAGAATTCCGTTTCCCATCTTATAACTGCGGCTTTCATAGTCCTTTATTCAGGTTATTTGCCAAGTTTCGTCTCACGAATGACTACGCATGAGCATTCAAGGGAGTTCATCGCATTTTTCTTCCTCATGGTGTGTATGTGTGACTCAATCGCCTGGTTCTGCGGAGTTCTTCTCGGAAAAAACAACAAGGGATTCATCAAGGCCAGCCCGAACAAATCAGTAGCAGGTTTTATCGGCGGTTTTATGGGTACTATTCTTACCGGAACAGCAGCTCATTTCCTCTTCCCTCAGGTTTTTACCGGTTCGCTTGCAAAAATAATCATCCTGAGCATTTTTATTGCGTTTGTGGCGATAATCGGAGATCTTGTTGAGTCAGTAATCAAACGCTCTGTCGAAATCAAGGATTCCGGTTCGATGATTCCTGGTCGTGGCGGTGTTCTGGACTCAGTTGACAGCATTTTGTTCGTCGCTCCGGTTTATTATTTTGGAATCAACTTCTTGTTTTAAATGAAAAAAGTCTTAGTTCTTGGTTGTACCGGCTCTATCGGTACGAGTACGCTTGACATCTTACGAAATCAAAAAGATCGTTTCGCCTGTTGCGGAATCACCGCTAATTCGAAAAAAGACGAGCTTGAGCGGCTGGGAAAGGAGTTTTCATGCCCTGTTTCACTCACAAAAACTGACGGAATTGACGGAATCAAAAATCTGATTGAAAAGACTCAGCCTGATATTGTTGTAAACGGAATAGCAGGAAGCGCAGGTTTAAGGCCAAGCATGGCAGTTCTTGAGGCTGGAGTGGATCTTGCCCTTGCAAACAAAGAGACTGTCGTTATGTCAGGCCCGCTTATGTTCGAGGCGGCTAAAAAAAGCGGCTCAATGATTCTTCCTGTTGATTCTGAGCATTCTGCGATTTTTACCCTGGTGAATCAGTGCAAGAAAGAAAACATCGACAAAATCGTCATCACGGCTAGCGGTGGTCCCTTCAGAACATTTCCGCGCGAAAAGCTTGCCAATGTGACAGTGGCCGATGCCCTGAAGCACCCGACCTGGGACATGGGCGTTAAGATTACGATTGATTCAGCCACTTTGGGGAACAAGGGGCTTGAAGTGATTGAGGCAGTGCGTCTTTTTGATGTCAAGGCCAGTCAGGTTCAGGTTGTTGTTCATCCTCAGAGCGTGATCCATTCGCTTGTTCGCACGAAAGACGGAATCGTTTACGGACAGTTCAGTGAGCCGGACATGAAGCATCCGATTCTTCAGGCCTTGGACTGGCCGGAAATACTGCCTTCCTTTATGAAACCTTTCGACCTGACAGATACCCTCGACGGAAAAAGGACGCTTACTTTTGAAAAGCCTCGTATGGACGATTTTCCTATGCTGGCATTGGCTTTTGAGGCGGCAGAAAAAGGAGCTTCCTACCCGATTGTCTTCAACGCAGCGAACGAGATTGCCGTTCAGGCTTTTATCGACGGAAAAATAGCTTTTCTGGAGATTTCTAATCTTGTAGAAAATGTACTTCACGGCTCGGACTGGTCCCACAATCCACGGGATTTGGAAGACGTGTTCGAGGCTGACAAAGATGCTCGTTGCAAAACTTTAGACAAATAAAACCACAGATGTCACAGATTACACAGATTGTGTTTTTTATCTGTGACATCTGTGTAATCTGTGGTTTATTTTTATGACTATAATAATCGGAATTATTCTTTTAGGTTTCCTTGTTTTTATTCATGAGCTGGGGCATTTCCTCGCAGCTAAGGCTTCAGGGGTAGCTGTCGAAGCTTTCTCGATTGGAATGGGACCTGTCCTCCTTCATAAGGAATGGCGGGACACTGACTGGCGGCTTTCCCTCCTTCCATTCGGCGGTTATTGTGCGATGAAGGGTGAGAAAGATTTGGAAGAAAGTTTTAATGCCCGCTCTATTCTTGAAAAAGATTCATTTTATGGGGTGAAGGCTGTTTTCCGTGCGCTTATCGGATTCGCAGGTCCCTTCGCAAACTTTCTTTTTTCAGTCCTTGCATTTTCTGTGATTGCCATTACTGGCTACACTTATTACTCCGCCACGAATACGATAAGGCTTGTAACGGATGAATACCCGGAGCTTCATTCTGCTGCATCTGATGCTGGAATCTTGAGCGGCGACAAAATCATCAGAATCAATCAGAAAGAAATCGGGGATTTTTCGGAGCTATACGAGGAGGTCGCAGTTCACCCTGACGAGGATATTATTGTTCTTGTTGAGCGTGACGGAGAGCAGATTGAATTCTCGCTTCATACGGATATGAACAAGTCAACCGGTGAAGGAAAAATCGGAGTAATGAGCGACCCGAATTCAATCGAGAAAAAAGAAGCCAAAAGATATTCATTCTTCCCTGCCATCGGACATGGATTCTCAGAGACTTTCAGGCTTATCGGTCTTTCGTTCAAGGGAATAGCGACTCTTTTCAAGGGCGTGAATGTCAGCGAGAGTGTGGCCGGTCCTGCCAGAATCACTTCAATGATGGGAGAAACTGCGAAATCTGGTTTCTCATCGGGATTTCGCAACGGAATTGTTTCTGTTCTCCAGTTCATGGCATTAATCAGCATTTCTCTTTTCATTATGAACCTTCTTCCGATTCCAGTTCTTGACGGCTTCCTTGTTCTGACATCGCTTATAGAGGCAATTTTCAAAGTTCGTGTTTCCCCAAAAGTGAGAAATGTTGTACAATACATAGGAATTGCCCTGATCGCCATGCTCTTCATGCTTGCGGTGAGCGGAGATTTCCACTACTTTTCGGAGCTAATACATGCTAAAAAATAAAGTCCTGTTTTTGTCATTGTTCATTTTGCAGTCTGCATTTTGCCTTTATTCTCAGTCACATATATCCACTCAGTCTCATTCTGGTGCAGTCTCGGCTCTGGCTTATTTGGATGATGATGAGCCTTCTGTTTTCTCTGCCGGTAACGACGGATTCCTTATTAAGTGGACTGAAGACGATATGGGCGAGCATTATCAGATTTCAGATTTACCGATAAAGATGATTGCGAGAAACCCTAACGGCAACGAAATTGCGGTCTATGAGAGTGACGGAGCCTCATTGAACAGGGTCTCGGTCTGGAACTGGAAGACTTTCACACGCAAGTATGCCTTTCGCTTTAAAGATTCGCTCACAAGTCTCTCCTATTCAGCAAAGGGAACATACATAATATGCGGGACGGCAAGCGTCAGCGGTGCTTTCTTCCTCAATTCCTCGAACGGAAGCATTATCAGGAATAAAATCAAGGGAAATACCGGCGTGGTAAATTTCGTCCAGACATCTGATTCAGAGAAGTCTGTGATTATGTATTCCCCGAAAGGCACCTTGCTTTATTACAATCTCCGTAACGGAGAAAAAAAAGCATCGTTCAATACGGAATATGATTTGACTCAGTTCTGTCTTTTCAACAATAGTGTTTTCGGTGCCGGGGTTCGGGGAAACAATCTCTATATCATTCAGGCCGTAACAGGAAACACTCTCTCGTCTTTCCCTGTCAATAATCCGATTCTTGTAGGTTCCAATCAGAGCAGGGATTTGTACTATGTGGTAAACGATAACCGCCAGTTCAAGGTCTATAAGGTCGCAAATGACCGCAACAAGGCTGTAATTGCCCCAGAACTAGTGCGAACATTCTCAGGCCTTAAAAACGGAGAGTCAATTGTCTGCGCTTCCCTTGCAGGAGAGGAGATTTATGCGGGCACTAATCTCGGAAATCTCTACAAATTTGATTATGCCTCTGCCGAGCGGGTCGATGTTCAGATGCCTCTCACGGACAAAATGTATGACAGAATCTATGATGTGGCCACTTTGGGAGATGATTTTTATTTCCTCACGCCGACATCTATTTTCAAGTCTTCTTATGACAATGGAATCGTTGATAGAAAGGCAAGCAACAGCGGATACACGAACCTGATTCCTTATGGTGAGAATATAATCCTCTGGTCAAAGGACTCAAAAAAGGCTGTTGTTCTTCTGGAGCTTTCTAACGGACGGCTCACCCAGCTTTTTGCACCTGAGGGAACACTCCAGGTCCTAAAGCTTTACGGGGACACTCTGATCGATATTGAGTCGAATTCTTCTGTCAACAGTTTCGATATAAAGAACCTGAAAAAACGGGAACTTTTCAAGGGAACAAGCATACAGGATGCGATTCTTTACAACGAGAATGACTTGTATGTTGCAAAATCAAGCGGAACGGCTCCAAATGTTCCTCTAATTCATGTAAATGTCAATACGCAGGAGACAGTTCCCCTGACAATGAAGGGAAATGTCGCCTACTCGCTCACTTATGACTACACTAAGAGCAACTCTGAGATTTATGGAATTACGATTTACTCTGACTCAAAGACAAAAAAACTTACGACGGCTATTTTCAGTTACAGGCCGTCAACCAAGGCTTACAGATACCTTCATTCGATTAGTGATGAGGACAGCGAGGCCTTCATAAATTTGTTCGACAATGTTCTTTTCACAAACATCGGTAAATCCCAGGTGCGTTCATATAATCTTTCCACAAAAAGGGATTTCGTGTACAGACGAACTGCTTCCATGCCGATAAAAAGTGTAAGAAATCAAAGCAGAATGGTCGTTTTGAACCGTGACGGCTCAATCAGCTGGTACAACCCGACTCTCAATGCCGTAATGGCGGACTGGTATCTTACTACCGACGGAAACTGGTTTGAATTCTAGGAATTATGTGTTACAATTCAAGGTTAGAAGGAGTTTTCGATAATGAAGAAATTATTTACATTATTCATATTAATGTCTTCTCTCCCTGTATTGTATGCTCTTTCCTGGGTTGATGAGGCTTTTCTCCTTGTCGAAAACGAGACTCCCAGGAAAATCCTTCATCTGACCGAAACTGACTACTCAGTAAAAAACTACACCCGCTTTTCAGAAAAAGAGAATATTCTCATGGCGGCTCTCAAAAATTCCCGTGCGAATGATGTAATTGATATTCTCCTTAAAAAGGCAGGTATATCTCCGGACTCAAAAACTGAAGACGGAGTCACGGCCTTTATGTACGCCTGTCAGTATGAAAACGACATTGAGGCAGTTGAGAATGTCCTTTTTCAGAACGCAAAGAGCGACTCAAAAAAAGAAAAGCGAATACTTACCCGTGATAATAACGGTCTCACAGCTTTTGATTATGCACGAAAGAACGAAAATATGAGTCAGGAAGTTCTGGCTCTTCTCAATGCATACGCTTCTGAGCCCATTCCTCTTACAGAAGAGGAAGTTGAAGCTGAAATTGAAGCTGAAACTACCGAGCCGGTGGAGACAGTTCCTGAAGTTGTGGAGCCGCAAGTTGAATTTGATCAGGATTTGCCGGAAGTTCCTGCCGAAGATCCAGAGCCAAAAAAAACTCTCCTTGATTTTGGAAGCCTGTCTGCCCCTGCAATACTCCCTGAGAGCATTTATCTATATGACTATGCCGACGATAAATATGCTGCGATTGAGATTCCAGCATCCCTCATCGCCGCTGAAGAGGCCGCCAAACATTATATTCCAGATGCGAACAGGCGTGACTCAAACGGACGGACTAAGCTGATGCTTGCCGCAAAAAAAGGTGACATCGCAAAAATTGAGGACTTGCTTTATTCCGGGGCACAGATTGACGCAAAGGACAACGATGGGTGGACAGCCCTGATGTATGCCGCACGCTTCCAGAAGAATGCCGATGTAACAAAGCTTCTCTTGTACAGGGGGGCAGACCGATCAATCAAAAATAAGTATGGAATCACACCGCTCATGCTCGGAGCCGGCTATTCATCAAATCCTGATGTCATTAGCGTATTGCTCGATACATACAGCCCTGATTCAGAAGAAGCCCGCCAGGCCCTTGCTTACGGAATTTCAAACTACAACACAACAGAAGTTTTGCAGGCTTTTATTGAAAAACAAGTTCCTCTCAATGTTCCATACGACGGCAAAACACCGCTTATGCTTGCATGTCAGCTTGGAAAAAACACAAGCGTAATCGAATGGCTCATTGAAAACGGTGCCTCAAAGTATCAGATTGAGGCCACCACAGGAAAAACAGCATACGACTATGCCAAGGAAAACCGAAAGCTTCCTCACAATATTACTTACTGGTCATTGAACCCGAATTCATAAGGAATTATCATGCGAATCACCGGTGGAAAATTAAAAGGGCGAGTCATAAAGTGCCCCGACGGAATAATCAGACCTGCAATGGACAGAATGCGGGAATCAGTCTTTGCCATTTTGGGTGATTTGCAGGGAAAATCATGGCTCGATCTCTTTTCTGGCAGCGGAACGATTGCTATTGAGGCTGTCTCAAGGGGATCAAGCGAAGTCCAGCTTTGTGAAAAAGACAAGATAAAGGTAAAGCAGATCCTTGAAAATGTCTCAATCACCGAAAAGGAACTTGGCGTTAAAATCGGCTGCCATTTTATGGCCGTTGAGCTTTTTCTTAAGCGCTGCAAGGACAAATTCGACTATATCTTCCTCGATCCGCCCTTCCCTTACAAATACAGGCTTGATTTATTGCAGATTATTGAGAAGAGAGAGCTTTTAAAAGAAGGTGGTTTCGTGATGATTCACTATCCTGAAGAAGACAAGCTTCCTGACCAAATCGGAAATCTATCCCTGAAGGACAAGCGAGTTTACGGAAGGTCAATAGTCAATTTTTACGGAATTTAAAACTTTTTTAATAATTTTTTAAGTTTTCCCCCTAAATTCCTTGACTTTTAAGATAAACATGATAACATAGAAATATGTAAAATTATTTTAAGGTAAAAAAGAAGTTGGATGAAAATAAGTTAAAAAGTACTTTGTCCGCACATAGCATTCCTGATGGCTTTATCAAAGTCACAGACAAGCCGATTCAGGGGCTAACATCTGAGCAAAAAGCTGTTCTCAATCGTAAAGGAAATGTGCTCTTTAATGAAGGCAAATTTGATGCCGCATGCCGGATTTTTGTCACGACCGGATATTCAGACGGCCTTGCCAGAATTGGAGACCTTTATATGAAGCAGAACCGTGGGCTTACTGCACTAAAGTATTACCTTTTGGCTAATAACAGGGCTAAGTCCGAGGCTGTTTACGAGAAAATTGCCAATATCATTTCGATATTGCTTAAATAAAAATGATTTAAAAAAGTGAGGAATATTATGAGTGATGAGATGTTCAAAGAATTCGACATTCCGCTTGGTGAGCCTGAATTTACAGCTGAAGAGAATGTCTCCAGTGAAATCTCTGATTTGTCAAAACAAGGTTATCAGTTAATCAAGGACAATCGCATTGACGAGGCTATAGAGGCATTCAACAAAATCCTTAAAATTGAGGAAAACAATAATTATGCCCTTGTTGGTCTTGGGGACGCAGAGCGCAAGCAGGGACATTTCCGTGAGGCTGAATCTTACTACTCAAAGTGCCTTGACTGCCATCCGGGCAACAACTATGCCCTTTTCGGTTTAGCCGACTGTTATAAAGCAATGAACCAGTATCATAAGGCAATAGCAATCTGGGAGCAGTACCTTGTTCATGATGACCGGAACATAACTGTCCTTACTCGTGTTGCCGACGCATACCGAAAGGTTCGTGATTTCAGAAAATCGAAGGATATTTATCTTTCTGTCCTCGATATGGAAGAAAACAATTCTTATGCTTTGATTGGCCTCGGGCACCTTCATTATGATTTCAAAGAGTATCGGGATGCACTTTACTACTGGACTAAAATGCTTGAGAAGAACGAAGAGCTCGTTGATATCCGTGTCCTTACATCAATCGGAAACTGCCATCGAAAGCTCAAGACTTTTGACAAAGGTGTCCTGTATTTTGAGAGGGCCTTGCAAAGGGAACCAAACAATTTCTACGCTTTGTTCGGTCTCGCTGACTGCTATCGTGGAATGAACCAGCAGTTTCGCTCAATCGAATACTGGAACCGCATACTTGATATGGATCCTGATAACAAAGTCATTCTTACACGAGCCGGAGATGCTTACCGAAACACAGGGGACTATAAAACTGCCGCGGAATATTACAACAAGGCATTGGATATTGAGTTTGATGTATATGCTGCTCTCGGACTTGCCTTAATCTGCAAGGGTGAAGGCCGCTATGAAGAAGCCGCAGAGAGACTTCAGGGGCTTATTAAAGGTGATCCGAGAAATTTCCGTTTCTACATTGATCTTTCTGACTGCTATGTCAAGCTTGGTCAGAAGGCTAAGGCAATCGAAACTTTGAGAAATGTTTCTCGTTATGGAGTTCGCTCTCCTGCAATTGCTGATATGCTGGCCCGCCTTGAAAGAGAAGCCTAATCACACGGAAGAATAATGGAAAAAATTGCATTATCAGGTCTGCTTCCTGATGAAATTTGTGAAGCTCTTTCATTAAAACAGACTTTCCGGGGCAAGCAGATTTTTCAGTGGATTGGAAAGGGTGCCGAGTCTTTTGATGAGATGACGAACCTTTCCCTTGATTTACGTAATGTGCTGAAGGAAAAGGCCCTGCTCTGCTCTACTACTGTCTCAAAGGTGCTCGAAGATCCCGACGGAACAATTAAGCTTCAGGTTACGCTTTCCGATGGCCTTGCCGTTGAGACTGTCCTTCTTACAGACCGTGAGGACAGAAAGACAGCCTGCGTTTCCTGCCAGGTCGGCTGTGCCATGAACTGTGCCTTCTGCCAGACCGGGCATTTGGGGCTGGCCCGAAGCCTTACCGCAGGTGAAATCGTAGAGCAGTTTCTTGCCCTTGAAAAACACGCCGGTACTTTGGACAACATTGTTTTTATGGGCATGGGCGAGCCTATGATGAACCTTGACAATGTTCGTAAGGCAATCGCAATCCTTACCAATAAGGAAGGCCGGGCTCTTTCTGGACGCCGAATTACCCTTTCGACTTCAGGCGTAATCAAGGGAATTTATGATCTTGCTGACAACGGGCCGGCGATTCGACTGGCTGTATCCCTTACTACGGCTGATGAGGCTCTTCGTGAAAAGCTTATGCCAATTTGCCGCACAAATCCTCTTCCTGAGCTTCGTAAGGCAATCGATTATTTTGCAAAGAAGACCGGTAAGCGTGTTACTCTTGAAGCTGCCCTGCTTCACGACACGAACACCAGCATTGAAAGTGCTACAAACATGATTAATTTTGCCCGGGGACTTGATGTTCATGTGAACCTCATTCCATGGAATCCTGTTGAGGGGCTGGAATTCAGTGAGCCAAGTGCAAAAGAATGTAAGAATTTTGTCTATCATCTTGAAAAGGCCGGAATTAATGTTACATTGAGAACCCGACGGGGCCGGGAAATTGGCGGAGCCTGTGGTCAGCTGGGAAAGACACTTGCTGAGACTCAGGGAAACGGCAAAAAACTGGCGGAAAGTTAGCTCCACGCTGGCATAAAACGGGCAATATAAAATTTCTGTTGAATTTTTCTCGCATAAGGGTTATAATAACTCATCAATCTAATTGGAGATTTCCTTAAATGCAGAAGAAAATTTATGTTGACGGTATGTTCGACCCTGATGTAGCATCAAAGGTCGATGCTGCCGTAAAAGCTGTAGCTGGTGTAACGGCTTGCACTGCAAATCCTGATAAATCACAGGTTCTGGTAGATTTTGATGAAGGCGTTGGCGGTATCGAAGATGCCATCAATGCAGCTATCTCTTCTACTGGAATCGCGGTTTTGGGATAAGCAGATGCGAATAACAGTTCTTGACGGGCACGGACTTAATCCTGGAGATGTGTCCTGGGATGGTATCAAAGCATTCGCGGATGAATTTACAGTTTATGACCGTTCTCCTCAAGAACTTGTTGCCGAACGAATCGGAAACAGTGAAATTATTCTTCTGAATAAAGTTCATATCACAAAAGAGATTGTAGAACGCTGCCCAAATCTCCGTTATATCGGGGTTTTGGCGACAGGCTACAATGTCGTGGATTTAGATGCCTGTAGACAAAAAGACATTATCGTTACGAATATTCCTTCATATAGTACCAGTGCTGTCGCCCAGCATGTCTTTGCTTTTATCCTTCATTTTACGAATCTTGTAGCTTCTCATTCTTCTTCTGTGCACGATGGAAAATGGATTTCCAATCCTGATTTCTGCTATTGGCTTTCTCCTCTTACGGAATTAAACGGAAAAACGCTCGGAATCTACGGGTTCGGTCATATCGGACAGAAGGTCGCCGAGATTGCTCTTTCTTTTGGCATGAAGGTTATAGTTCACGCACATTCAGAAGCATCTTTTAAGAAGGCCCTTGAATCAATGGAGCTTTCTCCGGCCAAAAAAGCCTGTCTTTCTTCTGTTTCTGTCGAGGATTTATTCAGTCAGGCTGATTTTCTTTCGCTTCATGCTCCCCTCACCCATGAGACTGAAAACCTTGTTAACGATAAAACGCTCTCTCTTATGAAAAAATCGGCTATTCTCATAAACACTGCCCGGGGCGGGCTTATTTGTGAGAAAGATGTCCGTGCGTCCCTGGACAATGGCTCAATCGCAGGCTATGCCACCGACGTACTTCTGGAAGAGCCTATGAGCAAAAATTGTCCGCTTTATAAGGCTCCCAACTGCCTGATTACACCCCATCTGGCCTGGGCTCCGAAAGAAACGCGCCTTCGCCTTTTAGGGATAGCGATTGATAATATCAAGGCTTTTTTGGCAGGAAAACCTGTTAATGTAGTAAATTAAAAGTGCCGGGCTAAACGGCATGACATTTATAAAGAGGTATAAAAATGGGAAAAACTATCGCCCAAAAAATTTTTGAGTCACATCTTGTTGACACTCCCTTTCCGGGAACCTATGTTCTTAAACTTGACCGTGTTTTCTGTCACGAAATCACGACACCTGTCGCAATCAACGATTTGGTTGAGCGTGGCAAGGACAGGGTTTTTGACCCGACAAAAATCAAGGCCGTAATCGACCATGTAACTCCTTCAAAAGACAGCAAGACCGCAACTCAGTCAAAGATTTTACGTGACTGGGCTCGCCGCAACAATATCAAGGACTTCTTCGATATCGGTGCAAACGGCGTTTGCCATGCCATTTTCCCTGAGAAAGGCTTTGTCCGCCCTGGCTACACTGTAATCATGGGAGACAGCCACACTTGTACTCACGGAGCTTTCGGTGCTTTTGCCGCTGGTGTCGGAACAACAGACCTTGAGGTCGGAATTCTTAAAGGTGTATGCTCATTCCGCGAGCCAAAATCAATCAAATTCATTTTGAATGGTAAACTTAAGGAAGGCGTTTACGCAAAAGACGTTATCCTTCACCTTATCGGAAAAATTGGCGTTAACGGTGCTACAAACTGCGTAATCGAATTCACAGGCCCAATCGTTGATAACATGGATATGGAAGAGCGAATGACTCTCTGTAACATGGCAATCGAAGCCGGCGGAACTAGCGGAATCTGTTTCCCTGACGCAAAAACCGTTGATTACCTTTGGGAATTCATCAAAGACGAATACAAATCAAAGGAAGAGGCAATCGCTGACTACGCAAAATGGCGTGACGATGACGATGCTGTTTACGAAAAAGTAATCACAGAGGATTTATCAAATCTGGAGCCGGTCTGCACTATTAACTACAAGCCAGACCAGATTAAGAAAATCTCTGAGATGAAAGGCACAAAGGTTGATCAGGTATACATCGGTTCTTGTACAAACGGCCGAATCTCTGACCTCCGCATTGCCGCAAAAGTCCTCAAAGGACACAAACTTGCAGATGGCGTTCGTGGTATTGTTTCGCCTGCTACACCGAAAATCTACAAGATGGCTGTGGACGAGGGAATCATCGACATTTTCCTCGAAGCTGGTTTCTGTGTAACAAACCCGACTTGCGGCGCTTGTCTTGGTATGTCAAACGGCGTTCTTGCTGAGGGTGAGGTCTGCGCTTCAACAACAAACCGCAACTTCAACGGACGAATGGGTAAAGGCGGCATGGTTCATCTTATGAGCCCGGCAAGTGCTGCTGCAACTGCAATCACAGGAACCATCGCAAATTCAGAACTTTACAAAGGCTAATTAAGCCGTTTTATTATAGAAGCTTAAAAGGAGAAAACTATGAAAGCTTTTGGTGGAGATGTACTCTTCTTGGATCGCTCAGATATTAACACTGACGAGATTATCCCTGCGAAATATCTTACAGAGGTTTCAAAACAGGCACTCAAACCTTATCTTCTTGAAGACCTCAAGCTTGATGGATTCGATGCAAAGCGCGATGTTCCAAACAAAAAGGTAATCATTACCCGCGAAAATTTCGGCTGCGGTTCAAGCCGTGAGCATGCTCCCTGGGCCTTGGAAGTAAACGGAATTTATGCCGTTATTGCCCCGAATTTCGCACGAATCTTCTACCAGAACATGTACAACTGCGGTCTTCTGGCCCTCAATATGCCTAAAAAAGACATCGATGATATGTTCCGCACATTCGGCACAAAAGACTGTGAGTGCAAAATCGAGCAGAAGGAAGACGGAACATGGAAGGTTAAGCTTATCGCTGGCAGCCTTTCAAAAAGCTATCC
>CAMOEE010000043.1 GCA_946611835.1 uncultured Treponema sp.
CGTGCCCGTGAGCAGCTTGAAAAGATATTGGAGGCTGATGATGTCTACATCTCTTAACAAAGATTTACATTCCGTGTACATCGATGGCGAAATGCCGGAGAGTTTTCTTTCTCAGTACGAAAGTATTGTTCAGGCGGATCCAAAAGAAAAAGCCCGTCTGGAGAAAATGCAGCGTCTTCACTCGTTCTTGCAGGAAGATTCCGAGTTAATGACAAAAAAAATCACCTCCCCTTCTCCTGAAAATTCTGGGGAAGCTTTCATCGAGGAAAGTTTTGAGCGCTTGCAGACAAAAATGCGCTACGCAAAGAACGTCAGCCTCGCAAACGGTTTTTCAAGCGATAAAAAATCATTCGTAACTCCCTTCGTCAAATACGCCTCTTCATTTGCGGCGGCGGTAGCTGTTTTTGCAGCGGCGGCGGCTGTTTTTGCCCTTGTTTTCATTCCAGTGCACTACAATTCACTTTCACAGGCAAAGGAAACGGCTGTGGCGGCCATCTCAATCATGAAGCAAAACACGATTGAGCCAATAGCAAAAAATGATGTAATCATCGACGGCAACATCAACAAGGAAGATTTGTCAAAGGTCCTGGCCGTAAAGTCCGGGTCACAAAAAGCGGAGCAGGCTTCAAAAACGCTGGCCCCGCAAAGCAATGCGCTCGCCAAGGCAGAAGAGCCGGCTTCTACAGCCAGCGGAATCGAAAAGGCCCTTCCAATAGAGCAAAAGACAATCTCAGCCACAAACCTTGCCTCAAGCTACGGAGAACGCACTTCTCTGGGTAAGGGAAATCCAATCGGCCGCCGTTTCCGTGAGCGACTTACCGCAGTTGACCCCTTCATCCCGGATTTTTCATCATCTTCCATTACGATTTCTGTTCCCAATTTTGGCGAAATCGGTAATAATATGGAGATAATGGAAATCCCAAATGAAGCTGGTAACTGATTTTGAGCATTAAAAATACTTTTTCTCTTCTTTTCCGAAAGTACGCCTTTATAAGGGTACTTTCATGTGTTTTCATAATAGCAATAGTCCTCACAATAATTTCAGTCGCAACGGTAAAATCAAAAAAGATTCCGACAATCACATCTCTTTCTCCAGTCGTAGGCTCAGCCGGCGACACAATGGTTATCCGGGGCTACAATTTCGGCTCAGTGAGGGGAACGAACTATGTGGAAATAGGCGGCAACAAAATCACGGCATCAAGCTACATCAACTGGACTGACGGTCTGATCAAGCTGGTGCTCCCCTCAAATGTTCAGGACGGGCTTGTGATTGTCTCAACCCAGTCAGGCAAGTCAAAACCAGGTTTCTTTGCAAATAAGGCCGGAATTCCCGTTGAAGTTCCCCAGAACATAAAGACAAACCTGCCTGTTATCACGGCCATAGAACCACAGAGCGGAAGTTACGGCACACTGATTACAATCAGCGGCTCTGACTTCGGCACGGCAAGGGGTGGAAGTAAGGTTTATTTCAGTGCAAGCAGCGAAGAATCTTCTCTTGGAAGCGGAGACGGCGAGTTAAAGACTGACTTTGACTTCAGCGTAATTGCGGCCAGCGAGTCTGATTACGATTATGAGTCATGGAGCGACTCCGAAATCAAAGTAAGGATTCCTGACGGAGCTGTCTCAGGCAATGTCTATGTCCTCACCGAAAAGGGCAGGAGCAATCTTATGAACGAGGAAATCAGGCTGGCCCCGGGAACAAAAGAATACAATTCCCGGAAGACCTACATTTTGCAGCTCAATTCCGACATAGACAGCATAGATACAAAGAACGGAACAAACATCACTCTCAGGGTTCCCCGCCCACTCGTAAGCTCATGGCAACCCATGGTCGAGCTTACGGAATGCAGTCCTGAGCCGGTCATCTCTGACTATAAGAACACCGTAATCCATCAGCTTGACCTTCCGAAAGCGACATCCCAGAGTAAAAAATTCAGGTTCAGCCACAATTTCGTTGTCTCGACTTATGCACTTCAGACCAAAATCAACGAAAAACAGGTGAAGCCCTACACAAAAACACAGAAAAACCGGATTCTTCACAAAATGGCGACCATGCCAGACCCGCTGATTCAGAGCGACAATAAAGAGGTCATCGCCCTTGCAACTGAAATAGTCGGAAAGGAAACGAATCCCTACAGGCAGGCAAAACTGATTTACCAGTATCTTCTTGAGAATTACAAGCTTAGGGATGAACTGAGAAAGGCTGACGCACCTGTCCTGGATTTGCTAAGGAATAAAAAAAGCGATCCTTATGAAATCTCGATTTTCTACACGACTTTGCTCCGTTCTCTTTCTATTCCGGCCCTTCCGCTGGCAGGAGTCCTGGTTGACTCTGAGATGAAGACAAAAAGCCACTGGTGGACGATGTTCTACATCGAAAATTTCGGCTGGTTTCCGGTGGACATTGCCCTCGCCATGGGCCTTCCATACAAATCATTCAGGCCGGTTGAAAAGCCACAGGAATATTATTTTGGCAATCTCGATGCCCAGCACATCGCTTTCTCAATGGGATGGAACGAAATTTCGCACACAATTTCGCAGAACAGCAAAATCGTAGTGCGACCGAAATCATACGCATTGCAGTCAATCTGGGAAGAGTCCAGCGAAGGAAATGTAAATTACAGTTCCCTATGGAACGACCCGATTGTGCTCGGATTATATTAGGAGGATTTTTTATGAACACAAAAGTTCTTTCTGTCGGAGGCTCGATTGTTGCGCCTGAATATCCTGATGTGGATTTTGTCACACGATTCGTAGGAATGATTAAGGATTTTTTGAGCAAAAATCCTGATGACAGGCTCATTCTCGTCGTTGGTGGCGGCGGTCCTGCAAGAATCTATCAGAAAGCTTTCCGTGATGTCACTGGAACAGCCGAGAACGAGGGAACCGATGCAGCGGACTGGATTGGAATCATGGCGACACGACTCAACGCCCAGTTCGTAAAGGCAAGTTTCGGTGACTTGTGCAGGGAAGCCGTCGTAACCGACCCGACAGTGGCAAAAGACTTTACAGGAAAGATTTTGCTCGCAGCAGGCTGGAAACCGGGATTCTCGACCGACAATGATGCTGTCCTTCTTGCAGAGAAATTCAATGCGGACACTGTGGTAAACCTCTCAAACATCGAAAAAGTCTACACCGATGACCCGCGAAAAAACCCGGATGCTAAGCCTTTGGACGAGATTTCATGGTCAGACTTCCGAAAGATGGTGGGTGACGAATGGGTTCCGGGAAAAAACTGTCCCTTTGACCCGATCGCAAGCAAAAAAGCCCAGGAAATGGGTCTCAAGGTAATCTGCGCAGGCGGAAAAAACATCGACAACATCCGCGCAATTCTCGAAGGAAAGGCTTATATCGGAACTACCATTGGCTGAGTTCGCTCAAAAGATTGTCTAATTTTACGCCGTAATCTGGGTCCATTGCCCAATGACCGGCCAGCTCATGCACATTACGGGCAAATTTGGCTTTGTGAGGCCAGCTGTAGCGGGGGTCAACGAGCTCCTGCTTCAGGCTGACTTTGGCCGTGGTGGCATAGGCCTGCAAATGCTGAATATGGGCACGGACTCCAATCTGCTCGCTCTCAAACCATTCCCCGGGATGCTCGGCATCCATTGCTCCCAATCCACAAAAATTATTCATCTCAGGCAAAACGAGGTTCCCGTAGCTCAAAAATCCTGTCTCAAGGCACATCTGAACGAATGCGACATCAGAATTGATTCCTTCAATGGCCCCCTCTTCGACATAGAGTTTTGCAAGCCGTCCGACCTTTTCTCTGTCAGCGTCCGGCTTATGGTTCATAAAAAAATTCACCAGCTGCTCAGGATTCTTGCTTCCGTTTCCTAAAAGATCCCTCGAACACCCCTCGCTGAGCCTTGAAGTCACGCAGGAAAAAAGGAGAAGCGAAAGCATACACAAAAATAGGATTTTCAATTTAAAAGTCATTTTTTTCATGTTCTGATTATCGGTTTTAGAGAAATTTTCATGATTTTTTTCTTTCTTACTGCCGAAAAGGCATAATTTTTTCATATATATATACATAAGGAATTTTTGGGAGTAAAAAATGAAGAATGAAAATCAAGCTTTTCCGTCTTTCGAAGAGATAGAAAAGTCGAACAAACTTGAAATCCGTGAGCTTACCTTGCAGCATGGTCTTGCCTATCCGACCGACGAGGAGCTGATTATGCTTATTCTTGGCAGCGGAACAAAAGAGTCTCCCGTGAGGGAACTGGCAAAAGAAGTCCTGGGAAAGGTAATGTGCTCAAACAGCGACAATCTGGTCGAAAACCTGATGCTTGTAAAAGGAATGGGAAAAAGCAAGGCCCTTATGATAGCCGCAGCCCTGGAACTGGGAAAGAGAATCAACCGTAACCCGGAGGGAGCTTTTGAAACTCCGAGAGATCTTATTCCCTACATACAAAGCTACGGGATGCAGAAACAGGAGCATTTCCTCTGCATTAGCCTGAACGGGGCCAAGGAAATCATTTCGATAAGGGTGGTCTGCACGGGAAGCGGGAACATGGCCGTGGTCAAGCCGGCAGATGTCTTTTCGGAGCCTGTCAAAGAACATGCGGCGGCAGTGGTGATAAGCCACAACCATCCCTGCGGGCTTTTATTTCCTTCAAAGGAAGATATCCAGACTACCCTCAGGCTGTCACAGGCAGCGGAGCTTCTTGGAATCACACTTCTGGATCACATAATCCTGTCAAAAAACGACTATTACAGTTTCCTGGAACATGAGCTTATGACAGAAGAAAAGTTATACAATTTCTTGTGAGAACAGGCATTTTGCGATATTATATAAGGCATGAAGCGTACATTTTTTTTTATTTTAGGTCTTATTTTCGTTTCGGTTTCTCCACTTCTTGCCCAGGAGAATGAAGCAGCCCCCGCAAAACAGGATTCCCAGACTTCAAATGAAGCGGGAAGCCAGTCAGCCGAGGCCTTCGCCATCATTCCTGAGCTTAAAGCCGAGGAAGAATCAAACATTGAAAGGAACCGCACAAAAGCTACCTTCAAGACGAATGTCAAAAACTGCAGTCTGTATCTGAACGGTAATTTTCAGGGACGAAGCCCAATCACGCTCACAAATCTTATCGAGGGCTACTATCTTCTTCGAGTCGAAAACCCAGGCTATATTCCAAAAGAGAATTTCCTCTACATTGAGGGCGGAAAGGCCCGCACTTTCTATATCGAGCTTGAGATGACCGAAGAAACAAAGCAGAAAATGAAATCTCGTGAAGAGGCAATAGAAAGAGCAAGGGCTGAAAAAGAGGCAAAAGAAGTTTCTGAACCGGCAGAAGCTGCAGCAGCTACGCCTTCCGGGTCAGCAGAGCCTGCAAGCGAATCTCTCGGAGATGCAAAATGAAACTCTACTCCCGCTCGGAGCTGGTAAAATCATCGCTGATTTCCCTTGCGGCCGGCGTAATTCTCGCTCTCTCAGGAAGTGCATATTTCTCGCTTCACAACAAGGAAGAGAGTGATGGCAATCATGACACAGAAATCTCAAAAACAGAAGACCCGGCCCGGAAAAATACGGAAATCACACCTTCAAAAAAGGAGCTTTCTCAGTCACTTCCTGCGCAAAGCTACCCCGTAATCGAGGAAAAGCCAACTCCGGTCGCAAAATCTTACGACTCGCCCTACACCCAGGACGAGCAGCAGAATATCTCTGTTTACGAAAAATGCAACGAGGCCGTAGTAAATATTACCACTCAGGTAATGGGGGTAAACTGGTTTCTGGAGCCTGTAGTTCAGGAAGGCGGCTCTGGCTCCGGTTCAATCATCGACAAGCGGGGCTATGTCGTCACCAATGTGCATGTCATCTCAAACGCAAGCAAAATCAGCATCTCGCTTTATGACGGCACTTCCTACGAGGGAACAGTAATCGGGAAGGATGTTGAAAGCGACATCGCCGTAATCAAATTCAATCCGCCGGACAATATGAGCCTGAAAACCATTGATTTCGGTGACTCAAACAACCTCAAGGTCGGGCAGAAGGTCATAGCAATCGGAAACCCCTTTGCCCTTGAGCGCACCATGACCACCGGAATCATCTCGGGGCTTGGCCGGCCTATTCAGGAAAGCACGAATGTAATCATCCGCAACATGATTCAGACTGATGCGGCAATCAACCCGGGAAACTCAGGCGGTCCTCTTCTGGACACGAACGGCAAGATGGTCGGAATCAACACCGTCATCATCTCAAATTCAGGCAGCTCGGCAGGAGTCGGTTTTGCGGTTCCTGTCAGCACGGCCCGCAGGGTTGTTGACGACCTCATAAAATACAGGAAGGTCAACCGTGGCGTTCTTAAAATCGCACCTGTTCAGATGACATCATCAATCGCGCGCTATGCAGGCATTTCAATCAATTACGGAATTCTCGTAAGCGAAGTCGAACAAGGCTCATCAACAGAACAATCAGGCATTTTGGGCGGCACACAGCAGGTTCAGTACGGAAGCCGCTTCAATCCTACTACGATTTATCTCGGCGGGGACATAATCACAGGCATCGATAACATCACAATCCGCACTTATGCCGACTACACCAGCGCCCTCGAATCAAAAAGGCCCGGCGACACAGTAACCGTCACCGTGTTCAGGGAAGGAGAATTCAAAAAAATCAAGGTAAAGCTTGACGGAAAAGAATCTTCGGCCCAGGTCAAGACACCGGTCACACAGGAAGGCTCTCAAAGCTCAACCCTATAAAAATGCCTTGAAGAAAGACATGAAGCATTTATTCCGTAGCTTTTTTATGATTATTCTCACTTTATTTTCTTTGCCTGCGCTTCATGCAAAGAAAATAACATTTCCGGTTCATGGTCTTCTGGTCGCAACAAAGGAACCCGTTTCTCTTGATGTCGACTGGGATGAAAAATGGTTCTTTGAGACGGAGACTACAAAATATCATCACGGAATAGCACGGATAGCAGCCCTTCTCTCCGAAATCTCATATATTCCTGCCGAAAAGAATACGGAATCCAATGAGCTGATTCAAAGCTACAGGCTGATGGGTTTTAAGGATGAGGATATTTACTGGAACTACACCCTGGATTACACAAGCCCAACCGAAGGAAACAATCAGGCTGCCTATAGTTTTGCCAGCAAGGATGTCCAGACAGCAAAGGGAACAAAAAAACTTGTTCTGGTGGTTCTCAGGGGCACACCACTGAGCGCAAACGAGTGGATTTCAAACATTAATGTAAGCGACAACACTCACAAGGATGTCCTTGTGCACGAAGGTTTTTACAGGACAGTCGAAACAATCCAGAAAGAGCTACTTTATTATCTTATCAAAAATAAAATCTCACCGGACGAGGCCGTTTTCCTTCTGACGGGGCACAGCCGTGGAGGCGCCCTTGCAAACATTCTGGGAGCAAAGCTTGATGATGAGGGAGTAATCACAGGAAAGAAGCTTTTCGTCTACACATTCGCCTCTCCTAATGTAAGTCAGGAAGAAAAGACATCAAGCCCAAAATACAACTTCATCTGGAATATCGTGAGTGCCGAGGACATAGTTCCGTCAGTTCCGCCGAACAGAAACAAGTGGAAATGGAAGAAATTCGGTCAGACAAGGGTGCTGGTCAATTACTGGAACACAGACCAGAAGACTTTCCTCAATGACTACCTGCCAAGAATGAACGGGTATTATGAGAAACTTCTTCTAAGGGAATATGCCCCCTTCAAAAATGGGCCTTTCATTCACATTCAGGTCGCCCGAATCCTCACAACCCTTTACAAGAGCGTAGACAACTACTACAACAATTTTTTCAACCTGCGGTCAATGGCAGAGTCAATATTCTGGAAGATTTTCCCAGAATATGACGAAGAGGAATTTCCAGATATTTTGCCGGATTCAAAAGAAAGCAAAAAAATACCCTTTATTCTCCGCCTCATACAAAAGAATGTTGACTCGAACATCGAGGGCGGTTTTGAGTATGCGATGAAGGCTTTCCTTGACATGCACGCCTGTGAGAGCTACCTTTCCTGGATGCTTGCCCTGGAAGAAAAGGAAGTTTACTCAACGATGGGAAGCAGTCAGATTTCATTCGACGGAAGCTATGATTGTGCGGTCTACGATGATGACGGAAATCTTCTGGCAAGAATACTTGACGGCTCTATTGAGCTTTACAGCCTCAAAGTCCCTGTGGCAGGAATGCCCTACCCCGACAAGAGCGTGCTCGGTTTTCCCGGAAACCAGAATCTCACGGTCGTAATTTATAAAGACAGCCTGATTCCAACGATAATATCTTACCAGATTGAGCATTACGACGCAAAAGGTGAGCTTACTGGAAGCTCTAAAAAACAGAATATGTACCCGAGGACAAGGCATGCTATAAGATTCACCGCAGGCTCTGACACACTGGAAGAAGATTCCCTTGTCCTTGAAAAACTAGCAAAAAAAGATACAGAAAGCCTTCGAAGACAGTTCGGCCTTATGCAGGACAAAAAATTCAGGATTCAGCCGGAGTTCAGCTATTCCACCGAAAGAATCTTGAGTCTGGGCTTCAGGCTTGGCTGTCAGGATATTTACGGTGGCATTCTGGCGGACTTTTATACATACAAAACGGCTGAGGCGACCGGCTTCACCACTGAAATCGGGCAGCAGCACTGTCTTTACGGAAGAATCATGTTCGACAGCGCTCTTCTCAGCCATTTCCTGTGGACTGATGACCAGGACCAGCGGAACAAGTTCTCTTTCGTCCCGGCAGGAAGATTCTCCCTTGTCATTAAACCGCGCCACAGGATTCAGGCTTTCGTAACCATGATGTTCGATGCCCGCATAAAGGATTTCAACGATGCGGCCTTCACCTCAGACCTGAGACGGAAGACTTTTTCCCACATCAAACTTGGTGAAAATCTAGGGCTCTACCCCTCAATGCAGTTCGGTATTCGTTTTTAAGGCAGGAAAGGATGCTCAATAAAAATAAAATCATGATTCTTTGCAAGGTCGTTGACAATTTCGGCGACATCGGCGTTGTGTACAGGCTGGCCCGTGCCCTGACTGACCTGCGCCCGGAGCTTGAGCTTACGCTTGTCGTGAGCAATCTCGAAAGTTTTCATGCGATGGCAAAAGAAATAGACCCCCAAAAACAGATCCAGGACTTTCACTATAAAAATTCGGTCTGGAAGATTCTTGACTGGAATTTGGAAGTTGAAAACGGAAAACTGAAAAGTGAAAAGCCTGACTTCCAGCTTTCATCTTTCAACTGCCAGCTTATCCTGGAGTGCTTTCAGTGCGGGCGGCCTGACTGGCTTGAGGACATTCTTTTTGCGCCAGATTTCACGGAGATAGTTCAGATTATTCAGATTGACTATCTGACGGCCGAGAATTACGCCGACGAGTTTCATCTTCTAAAATCAGGCACCCGAAAGAGCAACATCAAGAAGATTTTCTTCATGCCGGGCTTCACAGAAAAAACAGGAGGACTCATTATTAATGAGGAATGCAGAATGCAGAATGCAGATTTTGGGGCTTCCTGCCTTCGGCAGGCCGGGCTTTCCGATGTTCCGCTTACGCTCCATTGCTCCCCTCGCTTCGCTCACTCCGCAACGGCTTCGCCGCATCTCCAATCCCTAGCCCGTGACTTTTCTCTTTTCTTTTTCGCCTACGAGGATGATTGCGCCGTCCTTGTCAAAGGGATTGCCGATTTTCAGGAAAAAATGCGTGAGAGTGACAAGGACTTCTCGGTCTGCGTTTATCTTGCTTCGGGAAAATCTTGCGCCCCGTTTGAAGGAAGCTGGAAAAAATTGGGCTCGCCCTTCAAAATTGAAAAACTCCCCTTCATGCAGCAGGAAGAATTCGACGAATTCATCACAAGGATGGATTTTCTTTTCGTGCGTGGGGAAGATTCCCTTGCAAGGGCCGCTCTCACAGGTCTTCCTTTTGTCTGGCAGGCTTACAAACAGGACGAAAATTATCAGCTGGTAAAAGTAAAGGCCCTCCTTGAGCGGATGAGACCTTACTTTGACGAGGAAGTCTTCAAAGATATCCAGGATTTCTATCAGAGCTACAATGATTACGAAAATCCGACAAAAGCAGAGCCTCTTACAAAAATGCTCCTGGCAAGCACAAAAAAAGAAAACACGGAGGGTTTCAAGGATTTTTCTGAAAAACTTATTCAGAACGGAAATCTAGCCCGCCATCTTCTTGATTTTATCGACGCTTTGCAGGCCTAAATCTAATCTTCTTTTATAAGCTCGCAGTTACGGTAGGGACTTGACGGAAGGGTGAAGCGGAAGGGATTGTCATCGCTTTTGTGAAGGTTCTGTACAGGCTCCTTTTCTCCATTTTTGTTTGCGGCAAACCATCCCTTTGTGTCAGCGAATTCCATATTGCTGAGCTTTTCGCAGCCTGAGAATGACAAGGCACCGATTTTTTTGACTGAGGACGGAATCACAACCGATTCCAGGTTCGAGCAGTCCTCAAAAGCCCGGGGATTGATTGCGACAAGATTGCCGGGGAAGATAATAGCCGAAAGGTTTTTGTTTGCCCTGAAAGGACTGTCAATCACACGGGAAAACTCCTGCACGGAAGACAAATCAAGCGACACAAGGACACAGCCCTCGCGTATTATCCTTGAAAGATTATGAACGCTTTTATTGCCGACCGTGCCTTTTGCCACCACGGAAACCTCGCTTCCGGGCGGGAGCATGGCAAGGGCGCTCTCAAAATCTGACACCTGAACGGAATTGTTGCCGCTGGTCATTTCGACTGTAGGCACGGCAAATCCATTTTCTTCGATGCCCTCATGTGAAACAATAATCGATAATTTTGTGAACTTCCTCATCTCACTCTCCTTGACAGAATTCTAACATAGATTCTCACATTTTCAAGGATTTCTTTTTTTTTCTTCCGATAATGAATTATGAGCCTGATAAAAAAGCTGTTCTTTATTCCTTTTGTTTTTATTTTTGCCGCCCCGATTTTTTCTTATGAAAAAGTCAGCGTGATTCTTCCATACAAGACAGGGAGCGAGCTTCACACATCATTTTATTGCTTCAACGACCTGAAAGAGGGCAAAGAAATAGCAGAGAAAATCTTTCATGTAAAAAATTTCGATGAACTTGCCCGGGACAAGAGAGAGAGAATGATTCCGGTTCCTCTCGGAACAAATGTCGGCTACTATGACTGGGCGATTTTCAGCTACGGATACGAGCTGTGGCTCTTCGAGATAAAAAACGGCTTCTTATGGGGCCGGGGAATGATGCTGTCAGAGCCACATTACTAGGGCACAGGATTTACAGGATTCCCGCCTGAGCAGAGAGAAAAATAATCACAAAAAGGGTGAAGGCTGACGCAAGGGTGGTCCATACGACAAGCTGCCCCGCAAGCTCCGCATCGCTTCCCATTTCGGCCGTCATCGGAACGGTCGAGACTGCAAGGGGTGTTCCATACAGGGCAATCAGGGCAGGGAATTCCAGTGAACCAAAGCCGAATTTGTATGCAGCAGTAAGACAAATAAGAGGACAGAGGATTGTTCTGGCAATGACACCCGCAATGATCTTGTACTTGAGGCGGGCAACGGCGCTGAAAGTGAAATTTCCGCCAAGGGCAATCAAGGCGACGGGGCTTGCTGACTGGGCGAGCATGGAAATCGTTTTGTACACGAAGGGCAGGTTCTGCTTTATGGTGAAATATTTTACCCCGTCCGGGTTTTCAGGAATCACAAATCGTATTAAAAGACAGATGAAACCTGTGGCAACTCCAAGAATCAGGGGATTTGTCACAATCTTTTTGAGGACTGAGACAGGACTTATTTTTTTGCCATTTTCGGTCACAAAAAGGGAAAGAGAAAGAATCGCAAGGACATTGAAAAGAGGAATCGAGACCGAAGAGAGAATTGAAGCTGCGACGACAGGGCCAGAGTCTGAAGAGATGGACATAGCGAGAGAAATACCGATTATCGCATAATTTGAGCGGTAAACTCCCTGAAGCATTACGCCCTTTTGTCTGGGCTCTTTGACAAAAAAGACTACGCCGGCAAGGGCAAGCAAAAAAATCATGATGATTGAAATAACCGCGAAAAGGCAGATATTCCCATAATTCCTGATTTCTGAAAGATTCCCGACATTGTAAACATTGAAGAAAAGAAGGCAGGGAAGACAGCATCTGAAGCAAAGCTTGTTGAGCAGCGGAAAGAATTTTTCATCAAAAAGGCGGATTGTCTTTAAAAAATAACCGACCGCAATCACGAGGACAATCGGCATTACGGCATTCAAAGTGAAAAAAAGGTTAGAAAGCAAAGTCTTACCCCCAGTTCAGTAATTATATCTTAAAATAATAAAAAAATTATAGAATTCAGTGTATTTTATGCTATAATACTCACGGAAGTGAAAAAATTCTTATTTATTCTGATTCTCTCTATTTCTCTCTTCAGCTTCTTCTCTTGTTCTTCGAAAGATGATTCAGACAAACTCATCATGGATTTAAAAGATCAGGTTTACTGGAGCGAATGCACAGCATGGGCAAGGCCCAGCCAGGCAGAGCATCAGAATTTCCATAAATTCATCACAAAAGGCCGGGGAAACATTTTCAAGACGGTCGGAAAGGAACAGGAATACATCTGGCTCAGGATTTTCTTTTACCCCCCCGAAGAGCTCAAGGACAAGACTCTCGGTCTTTTTATCTCTTACCTTCATTTTGCCGACAAGGTCTGGGTCAACGGAGTTCATGTGGGAGGATACGGTTCATTTCCACCCAAAATGTGGAGTTCTCTCTGGAATTCACATTTATACACCATCCCGGCTCCCCTGATTAAAAAAGACGACCAGAACATAATTTTAATCAAAGTATACAACAAAGGCCGGAGCGGTATCTCCGACAACATAAAACTCGGCGAAATTGACAGGACAAAGAGTCTGAGCCTGCATCACAGTTTTTTCCAGGGTGTAGCCTATCTTTTTGCCGCCGGCGGAATGTTTTTTACCGCAATTCTCTTTCTACTTATATTCATCTGGCGAAAAAAAGAGCGTGAATACCTTTCCTTCTCTCTTTTGTGCATAGCGTCACTGATTTTCACCACTCCTTTCTATGCAAACAATATTCCGTTTTTTCAGTCCGGAATCATTTCATACCTTCTTTTCATCAAGCTCGTGCTCTGCCAGTCATTTTTCCTCATGGTATTTCTGGTCTCCGGCCTCATAATCGAATTCATAAAACAAAGGGAGACTAAATTTATCCGGGACCTCAGGGTGGCAATTCTGGTATTCTGCTCTGTCGCAACCTTGTCCATGCCAACCTTTGAGTCGTTGGAAAAGCTCACATTTTTAATGCTATTTCTTTCTGTTTTTCAGCTTTCCCTCGGCTTCATTTTCGTAATAAAAGCAGATAAAAACGAAAAAGAAAAGAAAGATTTAAGGGATTTGATGATGGCTTTCATTCCCCTCTTTTTGGCAATTCCGGCGGATTTTATCATCAAGGGCTTTTTCCAGAAGGTCGACACTCCATACATCACGCTTTTCGGCTGGCTCATTACGGTACTAAATTTCCTTATCATTATGAGCATACGATATAACAGTGCCGTAGCCCAAAATGAGTACCTCAACATTAAGCTTCGCCGTGAAGTCATCAAGCAGACAAAAGAACTTTCAGAAAAGAACCAGACTCTCGAAGAAGAGCTGCAACGGTCTGCCACTGACCTTGAGATGGCTTCCCTGGTTCAAAAGAAATTCTTCCCCTACCCTCCTCATTCTCTCCGAGGCTGGGATATTGCCGTCAGCTACAATCCCCTCGACAAAGTTTCCGGCGATATGTACGACTTCTACATGGAAGACGAAATTCTAAAAGGATTCTCCCTCTTTGATGTCTCTGGCCACGGAATCGCCGCCAGCCTTGTAACGATGCTGGCAAAGAACATAGTCTTCCAGTCATTCATGCGGAATATGCGAAAAAAGGAATCTGTCTCCCGAACCCTCTATGAAATCAACGACGAGATTATCGAGGCAAAAGGCGAAATCGAGAACTATCTCACAGGAATCATGTTCCGCTTCGGTAATTTTGATGAGAACGAGGAATGCCTTGTGGAGATGGCGAACGCAGGTCATCCCAACCCCATTCTTTATTCAGCAAAGAGCAATATCTGCGACGAGCTTGACTGTCCTGAAGACGAGGACCATCACGGAGCAATCGGGCTTGACTTCATCACGGTTTCCTTTCCACAAATCAATTTTACAATGGCCGAGGATGACATCCTTCTTTTTTATACAGACGGGCTTTCAGAAGGCAGGAACAAAAAGGGGGAGATGTTCGGCAAGGAAAGAATCAAGCATATTCTCAAAGAGAACTATGCAAAAAGTGCCCAGTCAATCATGGAAGATTTGATTGATGCATACCAGAACTTCACGAAAGACTCAAAAAGAGACGATGATATAACTGTGGTCGTTATGAAACGCGAAAATTCAGCGAACTATATCGAAGAGCTTGATGAAGTTTAAAAAATAAGTAAAAACAGAGGTAAAAAAATGACAGAATTCAAACAATGGTATGATGAGGACGGAATCACCTTTCACTCTGAGCACAAGGTCCAGTTCTCACAAAGCAATTCCATGAAGAAGATGAGCTTTTACGAGCTTTTAAAAGTGACCAGCGACATGGCCGTTGAAGATTATGCCCAGAGAGGCATGGACAGGGACACCCTCACAAAAAACGGATATGCCTGCCTTGTCTCCAGGGTAGCCTTCCGCTTTCACCGTCTTCCGAGGGAAAACG